>NZ_CP037940.1:2718585-3020651 GCF_004358325.1 Periweissella cryptocerci
TTCATCGTTAAATATGATGATACGTTGTTAGCGGATATTTTGGAGCATGCGGATGAATTAGATGCGATTGCACAACTGCAAATCTTGCAAGACTTACGTTTCTTAGCAGAAGGCCAACAAGTATCATACGCTAGCGTTGTACCTTTGGCAGCGAAGTTTGCGGAAAGTAAATCAATCGTCGTCAACGAAGCAATCTTCATGATTCTTAGCAATTTGAAGAAGTTTGTTGAGCCAAATTCAGCGGAAAAAGCAGCGCTACAAAAATTCATTGGTCAATTGAGTGCTGAACAACTAGCACGTCTTGGTTGGGCACCTAAGCCAACTGATACCAATGACGACACGCTCGTGCGGCCATATATCTTGAGCTCAGCTTTGTATGCTGAAGACCAAGCGGCAATTGACGAAGCGCACGCGTTGTTTGTAGCACATGAAGATAACTTGTTTGATTTGCCGGCCGATGCGCGTGTGCATGTCTTACGTAATGAAGTTAAGCACTTTGGTAGTGTAGCGTTATTTGAAAAGCTCGTGGTTGCTTACCAAGAAGCGACCGATCCAAGTTACCAAGGTAATTTGAGCAGTGCAATTACGAGTGTCACTGATGATCAATTGGTTAAACGCGTCGTTGAATTATTTGAAGATGCAACGGTTGTGAAGCCACAAGATTTGCGTGGTTGGTTTGCCGGTTTACTGGGGAATCCAGCAGGGCAACAAGCGGCTTGGGATTGGATTCGGACTGATTGGCAATGGTTAGTTGATAAAGTTGGTGGCGATATGTCATTTACAAGCTATATCACAATTATTGCCCGGACATTCCGTTCACAAGCGCGTTTGGCTGAGTTTAAAGCATTCTTTGAACCTAAATTAGCCGAACCTGGTTTGACACGTGAAGTTACGATGGATACGCAAGTGATTGCAAGTACGGTGGCCTTGATTGAAAGCCAAGGGGCCGAAGTTAACGCAGCGATTGCAGGAGCAAATAAATAGTCTTTAATTGGCTCTTTTCTGTCTGACGTGGGATTGAATAAAATTGGCCACTGCGTGCCAGTAAATTACTTGGCGCACCACGCTGGAAGCAGCCTCCCAAGCCAGTCTGTGCTTATGCCTGCGAACCGGCAACGCAAAACATCCCAGCATTTTGTTTCACAAAATACTGAATCTAATCCTAACGCGATTAGATTAGCCTTGCAGGCTGGATGTCTGTCTTGGTCGGTTCGGATAAGCTGGGAGTCTATGGAAATAAATTTCCTAGACTCCTCATCTTATCCTCAGTGGAAATATGTGCTTTACACATATTCCCCCAGTCGCGGTGTAAAGTCTACGACCGCCCAGTAATTTACCGGCACTCCGTTAGTTAGGCGTAATGCTCAAACCAGCGGAAAATAGTTACCAATCACAGAACGTAGTAGCATGGAAAAACAACACTGACAATAGAACCTCAGTAATTTGATGATTGAAAAGTGCAGAAACGACAATCCCGCGCTAGTTTAAATAGTCTTTAATTTGAGTATTTGAGCCACTTCGCTAGTATATGGAATAAGTAATATTTAACTGTAAAAGAAATAGCTATCATCGTAACCACTTTTTATGATGATGGCTATTTTTCTGACACTTCCTTATTGATATCGCTGCCCAGAGGTACTATAATCAACAGTGAATTGAATATTGAATAACGTTGAAGAAAGAAATTCATCGAAGTAACTACTTCCAGCGAGTTTGGGTTAGTGTAAGCCAAGCAAGTAGTTAAAGATGAACGGCGCTTTTGGAGTTATCGTATTTGTAACGAAGCTGCCTAGTATGACTAGGAAGTAGGGTGGAACCGCGTTAATTAACGTCCCTATGTCAATGATAATATTGGCGTAGGGACCTTTTTGTATTCTACGTCAAAAATTTAGGAGCCGTCCGGGCACGAAATTAACTTTGCTTCAATTTCAAGACTCGTTCAGTTCCGAAATGCAGTGAAACTATTTAGGAGCCGTCCGGGCATCCGAAATGCAGTTAAACTATTTAGGAGGATTACGCAATGACACAAAAATTGCCAATGCAACAAATTATTTTGAAATTGCAACAATACTGGGCCGCGCAAGGTGCCATGTTGATGCAAGCTTACGATACTGAAAAGGGTGCGGGGACAATGAGTCCTTACACATTCTTGCGGGCGATTGGACCGGAACCTTGGAACGCCGCTTATGTAGAACCTTCACGTCGTCCAGCTGATGGTCGTTATGGTGATAATCCTAACCGTTTGTTCCAACACCACCAATTCCAAGTTGTGATGAAGCCATCACCTGATAATATCCAAGAACTTTACTTGGGTTCATTGCGTGAATTAGGGATCGAACCGCTTGAACACGATATCCGTTTTGTTGAAGATAACTGGGAAAACCCATCAATGGGTGCCGCCGGTGTTGGTTGGGAAGTCTGGCTTGATGGGATGGAAGTTACCCAATTTACGTACTTCCAACAAGTTGGTGGTTTGCAAGTCGACTCTGTTACCTCAGAAGTTACTTACGGACTTGAACGTTTAGCCTCATACATCCAAGACGTTGAAACAGTTTATGATCTTGAATGGGCCGATGGTGTCTTGTACGGTGATATCTTCAAGGAACCAGAATTTGAACACTCAAAATACGCTTTTGAAGAATCAAACCAAGACATGTTATTGGAAATGTTTGATAACTTCGAACGTGAAGCGAAACGTTTACTTGACTTAGGTCTTGTTCACCCAGCTTATGACTACATTTTAAAGAGCTCACACACATTCAACTTGTTGGATGCCCGTGGGACAGTTTCAGTTACTGAACGTGCCGGCTACTTGAGCCGAATTCGTAACATGGCGCGTGCCGTGGCGAAGGCGTTTGTGGCTGAACGTAAGAAGCGTGGATTCCCATTGTTGAAGGATCCAGAATTACGCGCCAAATATTTGGCTGACGAAGACGATAAGGAGGCTAAGTAATCATGGCTCATAACTTTTTATTAGAAATCGGTTTAGAAGAAATCCCTGCGCACGTTGTTACACCAAGTATTGATCAACTTGCTAAGCGTGTTGGTAAGTTCTTGGACGACCAACGGATTAGCTACGGTGAAATCAAAAAGTTCTCAACTCCACGACGTTTGGCACTCCAAATTCTTGATTTGGCTGATGGTCAACCGGATGTTGAAGAAGAAGTTAAAGGACCTGCAAAAAAGATTGCGCTTGATGCTGAAGGCAACTGGTCAAAGGCTGCGCAAGGTTTTGTCCGCGGACAAGGTGCCACGACTGATGATATTTTCTTCAAGGAATTGAAGGGCGTTGAATACCTCTATGTCAACAAGTTCACGGCTGGTAAGCCAGTGGCTGAAGTCTTGGTTGATTTGAAGGACGTTGTGACGGCAATGAACTTCCCAACGATGATGCGATGGGCGAATAACTCATTTGAATACGTGCGTCCAATCAAGTGGTTGGTAGCATTGTTGGATAATGAGTTGATTCCATTCTCAATTCTTGATAAGACCGTTGACCGCTTTTCACGTGGACACCGTTTCTTAGGTCACGATGTTGAATTTACGGACGCATTAAGCTACGAACAAACATTGAAAGATGTCTTCGTAATTGCCGATGCACAAGCGCGTAAAGATTTGATTCGTGCACAAGTTTTGGCGATTGCAGCTGAAAATAACTGGAAGATTGAAATCGATGAAGACTTGCTTGAAGAAGTTAACAACTTGGTTGAATGGCCAACGGCGTTTACTGGTTCATTCAAGGAAGAATACTTGGCCGTGCCGGATGAAGTTTTAGTCACTTCAATGAAGGAACACCAACGTTTCTTCTATGTAACGGATGCCGAAGATAACTTGTTACCACACTTTATCTCTGTTCGTAACGGTAACGCTGAATTTATCGAAAACGTTGCGCGTGGGAACGAAAAAGTGTTGACGGCTCGTTTGGAAGATGCCAAGTTCTTCTACGCTGAAGATCAAAAGCAAACAATCGCTGACTACATGGAAAAAGTTAAGAAATTGGCATTCCACGATAAGATTGGTTCTGTTTACGAACACATGATGCGTGTGAAGACGATTGCGCAATCAATTGGTAAAAAGGTTGGTTTATCTGAAACAGAACTTAAAGATTTGGCACGCGCGTCAGAAATCTACAAGTTTGACCTTGTTACTGGTATGGTTGGTGAATTCTCTGAATTGCAAGGGATCATGGGTGAAAAATACGCCTTAATCTTTGGTGAAACTGCCGGTGTTGCCCAAGCAATTCGCGAACACTACATGCCTGTTTCAGCTGAGGGTGAACTTCCAGCCTCAAATGTGGGTGCTGTCTTGGCTTTGGCTGACAAATACGATTCAATCGTGACGTTCTTTGCTGCTGGGATGATTCCATCTGGTGCCAACGATCCTTACGCATTGCGTCGTTCAGCACTTGGTATGACCCGCATCTTGCGTGACAAGCAATGGGCAGTTGACTTGCCAGAAATTAACGTTGAACTTGCTAACGCCTTGAAGGCCGATGCAACTGGTTTGAATGATGACGTTTTGGCAAACATCACCGAAGTTTCAAGTGATGTTCAAAGCTTTATGACTGACCGGGTTAAGCAATTGCTTAATGGTCAAAAACTCCGTCACGATATCGTTGATGCGGTCATCAATAATGAAGAAACTGATGTCTTGAAGATGTTCGCGCAAGCTAAAGTGCTTGATGCGCACAAGGACGATGTCGACTTCCGTTCCGTGGTTGAAGCATTGACCCGTGCGATGCGTTTGGCTAACCAAAACGAAGTCGAAGGTGACTTAACGGTTGATCCTGCGTTGTTTGAAAATGATTCTGAAAAGGCGTTGTACGCAGCGGTGGTTGCTATTCAACCTAAGTTGTCAGCAACTGATTTGGAAGCTAACTTCACCGAAATTAGCTCATTGGAAGCTGTCATTGCGGCTTACTTTGATGAAACGATGATCATGGCTGAAGATGCAGCTGTGCGCACAAATCGTTTAAAGCAATTAACAATTGTGGCGCAAATTGCCCGAACAATTGGTAACTTAAATGAATTAATTGTTAAATAATTAGCGAAAAAAGAAGTATTCGATAAACGAATACTTCTTTTTTTTATATTTATTATTCAAATGTCTTTGCTTCGGATTTGGCCAAAAGTTTCAAAAGATTTTAGTACGTATTGTGAATGTTCATAAGCGCGTTGACCTGCAGCTGTAAGCATCATGCCCTTATTCCGAGTAAATAAACTCATATTTAGAAATATTTCAAGTTGGTGAATTGATTTAGTGATTGTTGGTTGTGAGAGATTCAGTATTTCGGCAGTGCGACTAACGCTCTTTAATTCAGCAACGGTACTAAATATGTAAAGTAATCGAATATCAAATGATTGCATATGTTCCGTTTTGTCCATATTAACCTCCTTAAAATAATATATTCCTCTGCAAATGTCTTTGGATTTCATATGTTAACTTTAGCGCTTACTTAAACGTATTGTCAACATTAAGTTATTATGAATTGTAATAATAAGAAAATATAATGAGCATTTATTCATTATTTGTATTTTACTTTTATATATTAATTTGTGATTATAGAATAAATCATTTTTTGCGATTGGAAATTCAGCTATCAGCTATTTCTAACTTTTGCAAAAGAAATGGGAGGAAGGTGTGGAGATGCAGTACATTGGGGTCACTTTTAACAGTTCAGTACAACATATAAAAAAAGTTCAAAATAATATCATCGGCTTAAAAGTTACAGCTAGTGCGGCTGGAAAGTTTGAGCGTTATGGACAAACTATTATTTATCCTAAACCAGAAGGTACGGCTGGATTTGCGGTGATAATTGATGAAGGGGTAAATTATGCTGGTCCACTCGAAGAACTGCAAGTGTTTGCGGTATTAGGTTTTTCAAATGAATATGCGACACCTGAAAAAACGGCGATGTTACACGAACAGTTTGAACAAGATAATGCGGTGTTGAAAGCAGAGAAAAAGCGCAATGAACTAGTGGAATCAATCAGAGATTTTCAAAGTTCAATGGCGCAGAAACGAATGTAATTTACAAATAAATTAATAAAGTTGGTTACTGCCCAGTTGCAAAAACTGCTACTTAAAACGCGTATCAAGCGACTGGGATTAGTTTAGTGTCAAGTGACCACGCTCAACGTTTGATGGGCTTAGAACAGGCGGTGCACTCGTTAGCGGCGGTGCCAAGCTCAGACTAATAGAGTATAGAGAAAAATACCGGTCAATCTCAAATATGAGGCTGACCGGTATTTGTTTGATTATTTACTTTCGTTGTAGAAGTAATTATCTAAACCGCTTGTGACGGCTTTGGCGACTTTATTGGGGTAGCCGGGAGAGCTAATGGCTTTGAAATCTTTATTCGTGTTGATGTAACCCATTTCAAGTAAAACTGCTGGGCGTTTGTTATTACGAATGACTTCAAAATTTCCGAAATCAACCCCACGATTTTTCATCGGGAAATGATCCATTTGGGCGTTGAGTGTTTTGGCTAAGGTTAATGAACCATTATCTTTGTGATAATAATAAGTTGTTAAGCCACTGACCACGTTTTTCTTACCGTAAGAATCAAAGTGGAAAGAAACAAATGCATCGGCCTTGGCGCGGTTGGCAATTTCAGGAATGTCTTTTAAATACACAAGTTTATCGGTATGTCGCGTCATGATGACCTTGGCACCATATGCTTCAAGCGCTTTACGAACAGCTAAAGCCGTTTTGAGCGTGTAGGTTTTTTCGTATTGCCCATCATTGGATAGGGCACCGGTGTCGCTACCACCGTGACCTGGATCTAGGACGATGGTTGTTTCAGCCATGGGGGTTAATTTTTTTAGTGGGGTCTTGCGGTCTAGTAGCCACGTGGCAACCCAACCAGTTTTTTCGTTAGGTTTACGCACTTCGGTCCAATCGCCGTCCTCTTGGAGGATACGCAATTTCGTGTGTTTTGTTACGTAACCGAGTTGCTTAGCATTCCGATTTGGGCGATCACGGAGGGGGATTTCTGCTAGGTCAACTGTGATTTGGTTTTTATTTAATAAAATCACAGTTAAAATTGCCATGACGATGACGAAGCCAGCTGTTAGGGCAAGGGGTAACCAATTAGTTTTAAAGTAATTTTTCATGGGAAATATTCCATTTCATGTTATGTATGCTACACTTTATTTAATTAGTCTAGATTAGCACAAATGACACGACTTGGCGATATTTTCTGCGGAGTTTTCGCAGAATCAAGTCATTTGTTAGCGATAGTTTGACAAGGTACTGTATAATGACTTAATAAACTATTACGAGTAAAAGGAAAAAATGATGCACGACATACAAACATATATTGAAAAGCACCAGTACGCCGGTCGTATTGGAACCGCATTTATTTATGCAATCATGGTTTCAATTGCCTTGAATTTCTTTTGGACGCCGGGTCACATTTATTCTTCTGGCTTTACCGGGTTATCACAACTGTTTGATTCACTTTCAAAGGGTATTTTTGGTTTTAACATTCCAGTTTATGTTTTCTATTTTGTGTTTAATCTACCATTAATTGTGATGGCTTGGCGCAAAATTGGCCATCGGTTCGCCATTTTCACGATGATTGCAGTTATCTTGGCATCAACGATGATTCGTTTGATCAACACACCAACGGCTTTGACGCATGATCCACTGATTGATGCTATCTTTGGTGGCTTAGTTAACGGTTTTGCGACAGGGCTTGCGTTACGTAACGGAATCTCGACGGGTGGTTTAGATATCATTGGTATCTTGATTCGTAAGCGGACGGGGATGCGTATGGGGGTTGTGAATATGACCTTTAACGCCTTCATTATGATTGCTGCTGGTTTGGTTTTTGGTTGGCAATTTGCGTTCTACTCAGCGATTGGGGTTTTCGTTAACGCGAAGGTCATTGATATGGTCTATACACGTCAACAAAAGATGCAAATCATGATTATCACCGATCGTCCAAAGACGGTGGTTGATTCCATTCAAAACCACTTACGTCGTGGTATTACGATTGTCCACGGGGCAGAAGGTGCATACAAGCACGACGACAAAGCGGTCTTATTTACGGTTATTTCACAATACGAACAATTTGAAGCACGTGAGGCATTAACTGAAGCGGATCCACATGCATTCATGTCCATGTGGCGGATTGAACGAACCGTTGGTAATTTTTACGAACCGAAATTATAGCTTTAGAAAATGTCAGCTAATCATTTTGATTGGTTGGCATTTTTTTCTATTTCGTCTGACGTGGGATTGAATAAGATTGGCCACTGCGTGCCAGTAAATTACTTGGCGCACCGCGCTGGAAGCAGCCTCCCAAGCCAAAGTGTGGTCTTGGGAGGTTCGGACAAGCTGGGAGTCTAAGGAATAAATTCCTAAGACTCCTCATCTCATCCTCAGCGGAAATATGTGCTTCACACATATTCCCCCAGTCGCGGTGTAAAGGCTGCGCCCGCCAAGCAATTTACTGGCACTCCGTTAGTTGGGAATAATTCTCAAACTAGTGAAAAAAGTTGCCAACCACAGGCCACGGTAGCTTGGGAAAAACAACTTGACAATAGAACCTCAGTAATTCGATTTTTGCAAAATATAGAAATGAGAATCCTACGCTAAAACAATATAGAAACGCATTTTTTAATAGAAATCAGAACGATAAAAAATTTATTGTTGAAGCTGATATGTAAATTGTGCGACTGGCGTTAAAATAGCTTAAGCACTCTAAACATTGATTGAGTTGTAGCAGTCACATGAAAAACGTTAGTTAATGATTATGATTAGCTAGCGTTTTTTAGTATACTGATAGTAATGATAATTTAAGGTAAAGGGAGAAAGACATGACATTACGATTAGGTTCACACGTGGGGATGAGCGGTAAAGAAATGCTGTTAGGCTCAGCTAAAGAAGCTGCTGGATACGGGGCAACGACGTTTATGATTTATACTGGCGCACCCCAAAATACGCGGCGAAAAGACACCAGCGAAATGAATATTCCTGCTGGCCAAGCCTTCATGGCCGAACATGATTTGCAAGATATTGTGGTCCACGCCCCATACATCATTAATTTGGCTAATGCAGAGAAAATGGACTTCGGGGTCGAATTTTTACGCGGGGAAATTATGCGTGCTCAAGCTTTGGGGGCTACCCAAATGACTTTGCACCCAGGAGCCCATGTGGGTGCTGGTGCCGAAGCCGGGATTGCGTCAATTGCCAAAGGCTTAAATGAAGTCATTACGCCAGATCAAAAAATTTCAATTGCGATTGAAACGATGGCGGGTAAGGGCACTGAAGTCGGGCGGACATTTGAAGAAATTGCCAGCATGATTGACCAAATTAAGCTCAACGAACATGTTTCAGTTACGATGGATACTTGTCACATGAGTGATGCGGGTTACAATGTGCGGGCGGATTTTGATGGTGTGTTGAATGAATTTGACCACATTATTGGTTTAGATAAGTTAGGTGTTATGCACGTTAATGATTCTAAGAACCCGCAAGGAGCACACAAAGACCGGCATGAAAATATTGGCTTTGGCTACCTCGGCTTTGACGCGTTACACCAAGTTGTCATGCATCCCCAATTAGCTGGTATTTCAAAGATTTTGGAAACCCCATATGTTGGTGCGGACAAAAAAACGGCGGTCGCACCATACGGGGCAGAAATTGCGATGCTACGGGCCGGTGAATTTGACTATCATTTACGCGAAAAATTAGTCGCTGATTGGGAAGAATTACCATTGCCAATTGAAAATTAAATTTAACTAACTAAATAATTAGCATTGACTTGAGCGACTATTTTTGCAATAATAGTTTTTGAGCATTCGTACAATTTATTTGTGATGATGTTACATGTAACCGAGAGGAGGTGTATTTCATGGCAAAGACAGTCGTTCGTAAAAACGAATCTCTTGATGATGCACTTCGTCGTTTCAAACGTGGCGTTTCTAAGGATGGTACACTCCAAGAATTCCGCAAGCGCGAATTCTACGAAAAGCCTTCCGTAAAAAAGAAGCTTAAATCAGAAGCAGCTCGCAAACGTAAGAACAAGAAGTCTCGTTTCTAATAGAGAGAGTCTTAAACCCTTGATACCATTGGTATTGAGGGTTTTTCTTTGGCACTTTTTTCGTCTAACGTGGAATTTATAAAATGTGGTGAGATGTATGATGCCACTGCGTGCCTGAAAATCACATTGTGCACCGAGATGGAAGCACATGCCCAAGCCAAAGGACGGTCTTGGGCAATTCGGGATAGCTGGCAGTCTAATGGCTAAAGCCAAAAGACTGCTCATCTACCCTCAGCGACAAACTCGACACGTGGTGTCAAGTTCGTCCCATTTCGGTGTAAAGCCTACCGGCCACAAAGTGATTTTCAGTCACTCCGCTAGATAATTGTGGAATTATTGATTACCGCTAAACTTGCAGCGACAAGGATTACGGCATATTACTAGTCAGACTGCCTCGTAGTGGGAATCAATCTGAGACACACATCCAAATTCCACGCCAGAAAAATTTTAGCCACAAAATTGGCCACTCCGTTAGTTAGAAATAATGGTCAAACTAGCGAAAAGCAGTACAAATTTATCGTTTTATACACTGTTTTACCGTATTAAGATGCGACAAAAGTGTGACTTTTTGAAATGTTTAGAATTTCGCTTAAAAAGTCACACTTTATAAAAGTAAGTTATTTTGAGTGAGAGAGGTATTTTCGATGCAAATTCGGGCAATTGAACCTAAAGATGACGCAGCGTTACAAGCAATCATTAAAGTTAATTTAAAAAATAATAATTTGGTGTTACCGGGGACTGCGTATTATGATCCTGAATTGGCTCATTTGAGTGCCTATTATGCCACACACGCGCCAAGTCGTTATTTTGTGTTGGTGGATGACATGGGTGCGGTACTTGGTGGCGTTGGTGTGGCACCGTTTGATTTGGAACGGGGGATTGCGGAATTACAAAAGTTATATATTGCGCCAAATGAACAAGGCAAGGGCTACAGTAAAATGTTAATGGATGCTGCTCTTGCCTTTGCGCAAACTGAGTTTAAGGCATTGTATTTGGAGACGCATACTAACTTGGTGGCAGCGTTGGGTTTATATGACCGCTATGGTTTTGAACGCTTGAGTGCGCCGATTGCCGGATCAGAACACTCGACGATGAATGTGTGGATGCTAAAAAAATTCAGTTAACGACGTGAAAGTCATTAACTGAATCTAATTTGGGGTTATACCATTGGCTCAAGGTCATTATCAGATAGTTCTTTGAATTCGGTTGCTTCGAGCTGTTCGGCTTTAGCTTTTAAGCACATATCACTAAAACTGGTGAAATTAGTATGTAAGCTGATAAAACGGTTAAAAGCTTGGGTTTGAAAAATTCCGGGATCATTAGGCATACCAGCGGCCGTTAGTAAATCCTTGAAAGAATCGAATTCGGTGAAACTTTGCATGAAATTATTTGTGAAAAAAGAACTGGTGATCATTATTGTGCTCCCTGATAGTTGAAATTTTAGCGCAGTTTTCATTATAGCGGAGCATTATGAAGATACGTTAACGAAAGCTAGAGTATAATAAGAACTAAGCGGAAGCAAACGATGCTTAAAGTTAATAACTGCGGAATGCCAAGCGGGCAACGGAGTTTAATGAAATTACGAGGTGAAAACAATGCCAATGACAGCAGTTCAACAAAAACAAGTCGGAAAAATTATTCACGGTTCATCAATTGCCGCTGCCGGCGTGGGGGCAGCGCCAATTCCATTTGTCGACGCGCTCCCAATTACGGCCCTACAAATAAATATGATTATTCAAATTGGTAAAGTTTTCGATCAATATATTGCCAAGAGTGCCCTGATGGGAATTACCCAAGCGTTGGCAGTTACTGCTGCTGGGCGTGGTGTCGTAGCGTTGGTTCCAGTTGTTGGCTGGGGGGTTAATGCTACTGTGGCGGGGGCTTTAACCGAAGCGCTTGGCTGGTCAGTTGCGAACTCATTAGCTGATGGCGTGAAGCCAGAGACGATTTTCAATCCGCAAAATGTCCCAGCTTTAATGCGTCAAGTTGTGCAAATGGCGAAACATAAACGGTAGCGGTTACAAAATCTTTGATAATTTTGAGAAGGTGGCTTGTGTAATTCATAATTTAATAGTAATATGAATGAATAGAATTTTTGAAGAAAGTGAGCTGATGCCAGTGTTAAACCGTACAAAACAATGGTTGCGTAAGAACGACTTTGAATATAAAAAAGCATACATCCGTCCAATGATGGTGCCTGAGCACGTTTACGTGTTGAAGTTCGGTCGTGCAGATCACATCAACTCGCGTGTTATTGTAAAATATAAGCATTCATTTATCGGTCGCTTGACTGTCAAGGAATTGGATTTGCGCCTGCATGGGCAACATAATCCACGAATTTTCGCAAGTGAAGATGACTTATTGGATTATCTTGAAAATCACCTTGAAAAGATTAATCTTGATGCTTACAAACACCCAGAACGTATGAGTGAAGCGCAACCAAAATAATCGTTATATTAATGATCTAAGGCACGTGTTTCGATTATTCGGAATGCGTGTTTTTTAGTACTTGCAAACTGATTGATTGTCGATAGGCCAAATGGTGAGTATACTGAAACAATGAAAACAAACGGAGATGAAAAGCGCATGAAGAAAATTTTAGTTCTGCATACCGGTGGCACAATTGCCATGCACGAAGAAGCCAACGGCGATGTTGCCCAAGGTGCCGAAAATCCGCTAATGAGCGCGGCATTGAGTACGGCTGAAGATGTTGAATTAATCGTTGAGGACATTTTTAATTTGCCCAGCCCCCATGTTACACCTGAACACATGTTGCAATTGAAGGATCGGATTCAAATGGCAATTCGCAATGAAGGCATTTTTGGGGTTGTGATTACTCATGGTACGGACACGTTAGAAGAAACTGCCTATTTCTTGGACTCAACGATTGCCAGTGCGACACCGATTGTGGTGACTGGTGCCATGCGTTCATCGAATGAATTGGGTAGCGATGGTTTATACAATTACTTGAGCGCAATTCGTGTCGCCGGTGATGAACAATCCCGTGGCAAGGGCGTTTTGGTGGTGATGAACGACGAAATTCATCCCGCCCGCTACGTCACCAAGACGCACACCACTAATGTGGCGACTTTTCAATCACCCTCAAATGGGCCAATTGGCTTAATCACGAAGAAACAAATTGTGTTTTATCACCAATTAACACCATACGCGATTTATGATATTGATAGTGTGCAAGGAAGTGTGCCGATTGTGAAGGCATATGCAGGGATGAGTGGCGACATTTTTGGTTTGTTGTTTGGCCATGGTATTGATGGCTTAATCATCGAGGCATTAGGGGCGGGTAATTTGCCACCTAAAGCTGCTGCGGGCATTCAAACGTTGTTAGATGCAAAAATTCCAGTTGTGTTAGTTTCACGGAGTTTCAATGGGGTCGCCGAACCAGTATATAGTTACGAAGGTGGGGGCGCTCAACTTGAAGAAAAGGGTGTCATGTTTGGCAATAGTATGAATTCTCAAAAGGCGCGCTTGAAATTGTTGATTGGGTTAAATGCTCATTTGGATGCGCAACAATTACGCAGCTATATGCATGATAATTAATTTATGATTTTGTATTATTTGCGTTAGTCATCACGTTATGACTGACGTATTTTCTTTGCAGGTATTTAGTTGTCGTATTATATTTATAAAAGTGGTAGTATGGACTTCGTTACAAAAAGTAAGTGAAAATATTGTTTTTGGTGATGTGAGTCACATAGATTGATTGGCTGCTTTTACACAGCTGATTTTAGTTCAACGTTCAATGAAATTATAATTATTAAGGAGATTCAATCATGGTATTAGCATTAATGTTAGTGGGCTTGATTGCTGGGGTGATTCTTGCCAATCAAAACCCAGTCAATGCGTTGTTGCGGACATTTGTTGGTTCGCCATATCGCGCGTCGTTCATTTCGTTTTCTGTGGGGGTAGTCTTTATTGGGATTATCACATTGATTAGTGGAGCGACACTATTTCCAACGGGTGCTGAAATTTCTGGTAATCCAGCTTGGTTATGGCTTGGTGGGGCAATTGCTGCCATCTATTTAACATCAAATATTTTGTTGTTTCCAAAGTTGGGGGCAATTCAAACGGTTATTTTACCAATTTTAGGTCAAGTTTTGATGGGGACGGTGATTGATACATTCGGTTTGTTCGGTGATCACCAGATTCCATTAACGGCATCGCGCGTAATCGGTGTGGTGATTCTCTTGCTTGGAATGGTAATTGCCGTGGTATTGGCTAATCGTACCAAAGCTGAAGCTGGTTTTGCCAAAGTTTTGGAAGGCACTGAAACAGCTTCGAGCTTAACTGCTTGGCGTGTCTGGGGTGTGATTGCCGGAATGTTATCAGCGACCCAACAAGCAATTAATGGGCAACTCGGTGTGGTTGTTGGCAGTCCTTTGAAAGCGACCTTTATTTCATTTTTGATTTCATGGTTTGTCGTCTTGTTGATGGTCTTGGTTATTGATCATCGCCCAATCCCAACGAAAGCTGAAATTAAGGGCTTACCTTGGTGGGCATGGATTGGTGGTGTCTTAGGTTCACTGTTTGTCTTGTTAACAGTTATCTTAGTACCACGGATTGGCGCTGGCTTAACGGTGACAACTGCTTTAATCGGTCAAATTGGTGGTTCTGTCATTGTCGCCCTCTGGGGTATGTGGCGTTCACCAAAAGCACCGGTTAAACGATTGCAAGTTATTGGAATTGTGGTAATGATTATCGGTGTGTTGGTTATTAAAGGTTTAATTTAATTTTTATCATAGATGAAAGGCGTTCGCATGGTGCGAGCGCTTTTTTGTTTTGTTTGACGTGGGATTGAAGTTTGAATAAAATTGGCCACTACGTTAGTTAGGAATAATGTAGCTAGCGGAAAACAGGTACCAACCACAGACTGCAGGAGCATGGGAAAAACAACTGGAGTGAAGTGGGGCACAAGGTTGCAGCCTTTTGTTCGTTAACAAGCCTGATTTCTACCTTACTACGATAAGGAGAAATCAGGCTTGTATTGCAGGCTGGATAAGTTATGTCCGGCCCTAATTCGATGATTGAAAAGTACAGAAACGATAATCCAACGCTAGAATAAATGGCTCGTTTATTTTCCAAACAAAAAGCTCGTTTCCGACTTAAAGTGGAAGCGAGCTTTTAGCTTAGCGATATGGTTGTAAAGCTTTTAATAATTCAGGTGCTGTTACGTTATTAAATGGTGCGGCCGATTGATACTTTTTAAAGGCTTTGATGAATGGTTTTTCAAATGGAACCCACGGTAAGCTCGGAATTTCGGTTAGTGTTGCCAAATCGTCTAGCTGCATACCGTGATTTAAGAGCACTAGTGCTAATCGCAGTTCAAATGATAAATCGCCATCTTGGATTAGGTGCGATAATGCTTCAAGATCAACTTTTGTCATCTGCTGGTTTGATTGTTACTGGTGTGTGTTTCACCGTAGCACCTTTCTTTAGTAATAATGGTTTACGTGGCCGGTTGTAGGTGAAACCTTCGCCGAGGGTTTCCTGCACGTTCAAGATGGTTGTGAAAGCCCGTTGATCAATGCGTTCAATCAAACCGCGTAATTGGTGCAGTTCATTGGGGGCGACCACGACGTAAACGGTCAAGCGGGGTTCGCGGGTGTACGAACCTTCTGTTTTAAAGTAACTGGCGCCACGATTCATTTCGGTAAAGACGGCCGTGGCGATTTCTTCGGGTTTATTGGTCATAATCATGACACCACGGGCAGCATAGGCACCTTCTTGGGTAATTGTTACAACCCGTGAGAAGACGTATGACGCGACCACAGTATACATCATGTGCAATACGTCGACATAAACGAGTGAGAGCAATAGGACGACGACATCAGCTGCTAAGAGTGATTTCCCCATGGGGATACCGAAGTTTTTTTCTAAAACACGGGCGACGACATCAGAACCACCGGTCGTTCCACCAAAACGGTAAACAAGGCCTGAACCAGCACCGGCAATTAAACCAGCGAGAATACCGGCGATGAACATATCGTGATGGAGGTTGAGCGTAAGAGGAATCTTTTGCCAGAGCCAAATCCAAAATGAAAGAATTGCGATACCATATAATGTATAAATTAGTGAACGTTTACCGAGAATTCGCCAACCGATAATTACCAGTGGGATATTCAGGAGTAACGTTGAATAGGCCGGGTTAAAACCAGTTAAGGCCCGAATAATCAGTGTCAGACCAGCGACACCACCTTCAGCAAGTTTATTGGGGATATTAATATTAACCAATCCCCAACCATACATACCTGTCCCGATGGTAAACATTAAAAAATCGAGTACACGGATTTTTTCGTCCTGTTGTTTCATGCGCATAACCTCCGAGATTTATGTGAAATGCAATTAAAATTTATTCTATCAGTTTTTTTAGTTAATGTCCTACTATAAAACGAATTTATTCTGCGGTGAATGGACACTTGTGCGGTGCGGAAGTGGGGTAAAAGGTCGTTTGTTACACATTGATAACAATTAATGAAGAAATCAGACTTATTTTCTTTGGAAAAGGTACGTAGGGCTGACTGAGGTACTTCATTGAACACGGCAGTCGCTTTAGGATGTGTTTGATACTGAGCAAATAATCAGCGGTTAATCTTAAAGTCATGATTTGTTTTTGGCATTAGCAGCTAAATACAGTAGAATAGTAATCAGAATAGACAAGAATGGAGAATGCCATGCGAGTTGAAAATTTACCAGATGAATTTATTACTGCGCTACCAATATTAACGACAATTACCAATGCCGGGTACGAAGCGTATTTTGTCGGGGGTAGTGTGCGGGATACACTCCTTGGCAAGCCAATTCACGATGTTGATATCGCGACGAGTGCTTATCCTGCCGAAATTAAGGCGTTGTTCAAAAAGACGGTGGATACGGGAATTGAACATGGCACGGTGATGATTTTAGATCACGGTGAAGGCTATGAAACCACGACTTTTCGGACGGAATCGGGTTACACGGATTTTCGGCGGCCGGATGAAGTGACTTTTGTGCGGGATTTGAGCGAAGATTTAAAACGCCGTGATTTTACGATTAACGCGCTAGCGATGCGTGGCAATGGTGAAATTGTTGATTTGTTTGCGGGATTAACGGATTTACAGCAAGGCATATTACGCGCGGTTGGTGATCCGAAAGAACGCTTTCACGAAGATGCGCTCCGAATGATGCGGGCGGTTCGTTTTAGCGCCCAATTAGGGTTTACGATTGAAGCTAATACACAACAGGCAATCAAGAGCGAGGCGCATTTATTGGCCAAGATTGCGGTTGAACGGACAAATGTTGAATTTAGCAAATTACTACTTGGTAAGGATGCTCAACGTGGGTTGCTGGAATTTGCTGAAACTGGGTTGTATCAATATGTGCCTGGGGTGATTAGTGAACACGAACTAGATATTATTGCGGCAGCGACGGCGTTAGAAAATGTTCGATTGACATCGGATGAACAAGCTTGGACGTTTGTTGTTTCGCAATTAGGGTTGGATGAAGCTGCGACGATGGCATTTTTAAAGGCGTGGAAACACAGCAATGACTTAATTAAAACGGTGACCAATGCCAATCGTTTTATCCGCACCTATAAAGCGCAAGCGGTCGTTACCAACTGGGATTTGTATAGCGTGGGTGCTGATTTGTCAATTGCGCTTAGCGTCTTACAAATAACCCAAGTTGATTTTCCTGTGGACCAGTTACAGCAAGCCTACGCAGCGTTACCAATCAAGGATAAACATGAACTAGCCATTAGTGGGCAAGATTTAATTAAGCGTGGTGTGGTGAAACCTGGCCCGATGATGGGAAAAGTCCTCGCACAGTTAGAACAAGGTGTTGTTGCTGGTGAAATGGTTAACGAACCAGCGGCTTTATTAGCCCAAGCTGCAAAAATTATTTAAGGAGTCAGTTAGACTTCGCGCATGCAATGAAATTACAAGGGAGCAAAGTAAATGCAACAATTACGTGTTGAAAATGTCACCAGTACCTATGGTGAAAAAACACTTTTTAAAGATATTTCTTTTTTAATTAACGAAAATGATCGGATTGGTTTGATTGGCGTGAACGGTTCAGGGAAAACGTCTTTGCTGAATGTCATCGCAGAATTAACATCACCAGATGCAGGAACGATTATTAAGCCCAATGATTATCGGATTAGTTATTTGAGCCAACAACCAGTGTTGGATGATAACTTGACGGTGATTGAAGCCGTATTTGATGGGAGTCAACCAGTTTTTCAAACCATTCGCTACTATGAAGCCGCAATCGATGCGTACAGTGCACATCCGGAAGATGAAAAATTATTAGCGCGCTACACCAAAGCCGAAGCGAAAATGAATGCTGAAGATGCTTGGTTGGCTGAAGCTGAAGTTAAAACTATTTTGACGCAATTGCACATTCCTGACTTACAACAAAAAGTGGCCAGCTTATCTGGTGGTCAACGTAAGCGGGTTGGGTTGGCGCAAGTCTTGATTCAAAAACCGGATTTGTTGATTTTAGATGAACCAACCAACCACTTAGATTTTGATTCAATTAATTGGTTAGAAAAATATCTCGCTAGCTATAAAGGTGCCGTTTTGACGGTAACCCACGATCGGTATTTCTTGGATTTAGTGACGACACGGATTTTTGAATTATCTTTTGGTGAGTTGTTTGAATACCAAGGTAACTACCAAGCCTATGTCGAACAAAAAGCCGAACGCGTTGCGGCATCGGTGGTCGCTGATCACAAGCAAGAACAACTTTATAAGAAGGAACTTGCGTGGATGCGGACTGGTGCCAAGGCCCGGACGACCAAGCAAAAAGGTCGTGAAAATGCCTTTGCCGAAATCGAAGCCAATCGGGGCAGCCTCCAACTCGAATCAGATGTCGAATTAAACTTAGGGCAACAACGCTTAGGTAAAAAAGTTATTAATGTGAAAGATGCGAACTTGAAGTTTGATAATACCGTAATTTTGCAGGACTTTAACTTATTGATTCAAGCCAATGATCGCATTGGGATTACTGGTGCGAATGGGGCCGGGAAGTCGACCTTCTTGAATGCGTTAGCTGGCCGGGTGCCATTGGACAGCGGTGTGATTGAGATTGGTGAAACCGTTAAATTAGCCTTTTACACCCAACAAATGGAAGCAATCCCCGATGACAAGCGCATGATTGAATACTTGAGTGACGTGGCGCAAACGATTAAGAATAATGATGGTGAAGATGTCAGCGTGACGGATTTGCTGGAACAATTCTTATTTCCGCGCTTTATGCATGGCACTTTAATCCGGAAATTGTCTGGTGGGGAAAAACGCCGGTTGTATTTGTTGAAATTATTGATGAGTCGCCCGAATGTTTTATTCTTGGACGAACCAACGAATGATTTGGATATTAGTACGTTGACGGTCTTGGAAGACTATTTAGAACACTTCCAAGGTACGGTCATCACAGTTTCCCACGATCGGTACTTCTTGGATAAAGTCGCAGACAAACTATTGATCTTTGATGGTAATGGTGAAATCGAACGTTACACGGGTGTTTTCACGGATTATTTAGCGAGTCAAGAAACTGCTGCTGACGCCGAAAAAACTGCTAAAAAAGCTGAAACGACAACTGATACTGTGGAATCAGCCCCAGAACCTGCGAAGAAAAAATTAACTTGGAATGAAAAGAAAGAATGGGAAACTATTGAAGATGACATTGCTAAGTTAGAAGCACGCCAAAATCAAATCACTACGGATATGGCTGCGAATGGCTCGGATTTTGGTAAATTATCTGATTTACAACGGGAACTCGATGAAGTGGAAACACAACTAGAAGTGAAGATGGAACGTTGGGAATATCTATCAGAATTTGCTTAATTATTTGTCAAGGCTTACATTTAGTAAGCTGATAATGTAAAATAAGCATATGTTCAATTGCAAGGTGCCGTTAATTGTTCGTAATGGTTAGTGATAATGGCGGACAATAAGCGGTCACGGTGTAATTGAAGCAGAATTTAATGAGGAAAGTTGGGTTCTATGACACGAGCTGATGAATTGTTTAAACAAAATATCCAAAATATTCTTGATAATGGGGTGATGTCGGAAAACGCCCGCCCACGTTACAAGAATGGTGAAACCGCCAATAGTAAATATGTGACGGGTTCATTTGCAGAATATGATTTGGCGAATGGGGATTTCCCAATTACGACGTTACGCCCAATTGCGATTAAGTCGGCAATCAAGGAATTACTGTGGATTTATCAAGACCAAAGTAATGATTTGGATGTGCTTGAGAACAAGTACGGGGTGAAGTATTGGCGTGATTGGGCAATTGATGATGGAACAATTGGCCAACGCTATGGTGCGACAGTTCGTAAGCACAACATTATTGGCAACTTGCTTGAAGGGCTCGCGAAGAATCCGTGGAATCGCCGTAACATCATTAACTTGTGGCAATATGATGATTTGGCTGAAACGGCTGGTTTAATGCCATGCGCATTCCAAAGCATGTACGATGTTCGCCGCGTGGGGGATGAAATTTATCTCGATGCGACGTTAATTCAACGTTCAAATGATATGTTAGTGGCCCACCACATTAACGCGATGCAATACGTTGCGTTGCAAATGATGTTGGCCAAGCATTTTGGTTGGAAAGTTGGGAAGTTTTTCTACTTCATCAACAACTTGCACATTTACGATAACCAATTTGAACAAGCTAATGAATTGTTGAGCCGTGAAGGAACTGATGAAAAACCAATCTTGAAGCTCGATGTTCCAGATGGTACTAATTTCTTTGACATCAAGCCCGAAGATTTTGTCATGGAAAACTATCATCCAGTAAAGCCGCAATTGAAGTTTGATTTAGCGATTTAATTACGCTATTCCGTTTGATGTGGGATTGAAGTTTGAATAAACTTGGCCACTACGTGCCGGTAAATTACTTGGCGCACTGCGCTGGAAGCACATGTTCAAGCCAAAGTGCGGTCTTGAACAACTCGGATAAGCTGGGACTCTAAGGAATAAATTCCTAAGAGTCCTCATCTTATCCTCAGCGGGAATATGTGCTGCACACATATTCCCCCAGTCGCGGTGTAAAGGCTGCGCCCGCCAAGCAATTTACCGGCACTCCGTTAGTTAGGGATAATATTGAAACTAGTAAAAGAACAGTCGTTGTTGGGTAGATTCAAGCAGATCAGTAATCATTGATTTTTTAATGTGCCCAAACTAGTGGCTATGGTATATTCCATAGTACGTGCACATTCTTAAACAAAAGTACGGAAATGAGAATCCCACGCTAGAATAAATAGGATTTAATTGAGGCATGGGGTTGGGATATACCCCGATGACTAATTCGCAGCTAATTGATTTAGTGATATAAAGCCGCGGATATGTATCTTATGATATGTATTTGTAATGTGATGTTCATACTTTCTTCATAGCAATTGAGGTGAAAGAGTATATAATCTTAAGACATGAGGTAGCTATGATTAAATTAATCTGGGCTGAAGCACATAACCATGTAATCGCTGATAAGGGGGATATTCCTTGGAAACTCCCCGCAGATCAGCAATTTTTTAAACAATTAACCCTCAATCACCCGATTGTGTTTGGTCGTAACACGTTGCTTTCGTTTCGTGGGCGGCCATTACCGAAGCGGACAAATATTGTTTTGTCACACGATACTAAACTTGAAGTGCCAGCAGGGTTTACCTTGATGCATTCAATTGAAGAAGTGATGGCGTTTGCCAAAGCGCAAAATGATGATTTGTACGTGATTGGTGGTAAAGGCATTTATCAATCATTCATGCCATACGCAGATGAATTGATTGTCACTGAGATTGACGCGGATATTTCCGGGGATACGCAGATGGACGCAATTGATTTGGATACTTGGCAAGTGGTTAATCGCGTCGTTGGCACGGTTGATGAAAAAAATATCTACCCCCACATTTTTAAAACTTACCAAAGGAAGTAAAGCCCACACAATGACCCAATTAAAATCTTTTGATTTACTTTGGATCGTCGGACTTGTTTTGTTTGGCTTAGGTTTCGGGATTGACTATACTGCATTGAAATTTTTCGGTGGCGTATTGTTTTTCGGAGCTTTAGCACAACGCTACGTCTGCCGCATCCACGACAAGCGCAACGCTGCTGTTAAGAAGTAACACTAATAGTAGTTAAATAATGAGTGACCTTTACCTAGGTTGCTCATTTTTTTGTTACTGCCAAATTGAATAAAATTGGCCACTACGTGTCGGTAAATTACTTGACGCACCACGCTGGAAGCAACCTCCCAAGCCAAAATGCGGTCTTGGGAGGTTCAGACAAGCTGGGAGTCTAAGGAATAAATTCCTAAGACTCCTCAGCTTATCCTCAGCGGAAACATGTGCTGCACACATATTCCCCCAGTCGCGGTGTAAAGGCTGCGCCCGCCAAGCAATTTACCGGCACTCCGTTACGTTGTAGTTCTTAAACTAGTCAAAAAGTCGTTGTGGTCCGAAGTACATTGAAAACTAACTGATCCACTGAAATAATACGTAAGTTTAATCAAATCAGTAATTCGTTGGTGGGTAGATTCAATCAACCAAGTTATTTCTGATTCTGTGATGTGCTCAACCTAGTGTCCAAGGTATATTCCGTGGTGCGTGAGTATTCTTAAATAAAAGTCCAAAAATGAGAATTCCACGCCAGAATAAATCGCGCCTAATTTGTAATAATTTTGCTATGCCGAATGCGGTGATTTTTTGTTATGATAGACGGAGTGATAAAGAGAAATGGAGCAATTACATAATGGATAATCAACGAGATGTCGCATATGAAACGTATGCTTTAGATGCAGAAATTGTAGCTAGTGATCCGATTAGTTTTACGTTGAAGGACGGGTCTGAATATAAGATGACGCCACGGCAATACCGGAAAGGGACGCCTGGGGTTATTATTGACCATGAGGTTGATAAAGAGTTTTTGATTAACGGGGGGATGTTAAAAGTTGCCCGTAAAGAGTGGGTTTAACCGCGATAGCTTAAAAGTTTTGAATTAAGATTTTGGTTGAAAAAAGACCCGCTTTCTCCTTATTCTGGCTCTATTCCGTCTGACGTGGGTTGGGCGAAATTAAGCTTGTGAAATAACCCTGGAATCTTAACGGATTTCGGGGTTTTATTCTGTCATCAATTTAGTGAATTGTGATGTTAAAACGTGTTTATTTAATAATTGGAGACGAATTCGATGGAAGAAGTTAGCGGGTTTAGCGTAACCATAGGCGGTCCGTTTCATTTGTTTGATACGTCGATTAATGCCTTCAATACGCCCGTTACTGGCTTTAACTCTAAACGATTCAATGATGCCACGTCTGTATTTCTTATAAGTTTTGATGACCGTATCCATGGGCGTGCCAGTAGTTTTATAGTTTTTAAGTAGCGCGACGAATTCATCTTCCTTGCGGCTGTTTACGGCCCGTAAAATAAGCTGATAGATTTCGCAAGCAATGCCCAAGTTTGGGCATTGGGTATAGACCTCATCAAGGATGTCGATGGTGAAAGCGTATTGATTAATGCCTTTGAAACCAGCGCGATGCGAAATATCATACTTTGACTCGTTGGTTAAGAAAAGTTTCCAGTTGACTTGAGAATTTTGTAAGATTCGAGTACGGTTTGTCGACAGTGTTTGGTACCCAGTTTCGGACAGATTGAACGGCTTTCATCGCCAGTTGGACAGTATGAAAGCGGGTCGATAACGACCTGTGCGTTAGGAAACATCCGCCGGACAACAGTTTGATAGTTGGCGTTCATATCAGTGACCACAAGTTTCACACATTTACGATTTAACGAGAAATTCGCCAAATAGCCCCTACTTTAGCCGTTCGTGCGCTCTGGGAAAAATCTCGATAAAATCAGAATTCGAGCCATTGATCATTTTCGAAGCCGTAGCGATTTTTCATGTATTGAACTTCATCAATACAACTGGTGGGAGTGTTTGTCATTAGTTTGGCCCGGTAACGGTCAGCTGTGGCGTTTGAGAGTTTATGAATCTAGTGTGTGATAGTTTGAGGATATATGAAATCAACTTGGCTGAGATATCAAATCGTGCGAGGTCGAGTATTTGAAGCAATAAAGGGCGTGTAATTTTAGAATTGTCCCGTAAATCATGGGATTGGGCGACAACAGTACGGGCGCAGCCGTTACACTTATAACGTTTTTTGTCGAGATGTAGGACTTGATGATAACCGTTTGTGGAAGGCAATACGTGAACCGAATATTCCGTGGAATGGCGATACAAACTTGAATGAGCACAGTAAGGGCAACATTCAGGCATAACATCAAGCGTAGCGGCGTAATTAAGGGTTGCGTAATCATGTTTGTCATTCTGAGTAAGATAGTTGAACTCACCATCATCAGTAATGTGAAAATTGAAATTTGGGTCTGTTAATCCAGTGGCACGTAAGATAGAATTATTAGTGGGCATATGTCGTATTTCCTTTTCTGTTTGTGTGAGAACTTCAGAATAACAAGGAAAGACGATGTATGTCTTTTTATTTTGGGAAAAGTTTGTGAAATTTGAATACCAAAAAAGCGTGAGATATTGAAATCCCACGCTAAAAAAAATACAGCCCTTATTCTGAATAAGGTGGAAAGCGGGTCTCTTGATGTTGTTAGTCGAAGTATTGGAGTTCTTTTGGTGTGTGGGTGAATGATTCAGCGCCAGTTTCAGTGATGGCAACAGAATCTTCAATGCGGACCCCAACGACGCCAGGAATGTAGATACCGGGTTCAATTGAGAAGGTCATGCCGGGCACGATTTCGAGGTCGTTACCTTCCATGATTGATGGATATTCGTGTTCACCCATCCCCATTCCGTGGCCAAGACGGTGAATAAAGTATTCACCATAACCGGCTTTGGTAATGATGTCACGGGCAACCTTGTCGAGTTGGGCAGCGGTAATTCCTGGTTTAGCAGCGGCTTGGGCGGCTAATTCAGCTTCAAGAACAACTTTGTGAACTTCAAGTTGTTTTTCGCTTGGCTTACCAAATGCAACGGTCCGTGAAGTATCTGAGATGTAGCCTTGGTAAATGGTACCAAGGTCAAACAAGATGAGTTCGTCACGCGCGATTTTGATGTCTGAGGTTGCGCCGTGGGGATCAGCGGCGTGGGCACCAGCTTGGATAAGAGTATCAAAACTCATGCCAACGACACCGCGAATTTTTGAGGCGTATTCTAATTCGGCAGCAACTTGGAGTTCGCTCTTACCTTCAGCGAGGGCTTTCCAACCAGTTTCCATCGCAAAGTCAGCATCGCGACCGGCTTGGTGGAGTAAAGCAATTTCGGCTGGCGTCTTAACCATCCGCATTTTTGCCATGTATTCAGTTGCGTCGGCGTCGAATTTAGCAGCGGGGAAATATTGGTGAATCGCTTCAAAACGGTCAACCGTCAAGCTTTCTTTCTCAATAATCCAACTGGCAGGGTTAGTATCACGTTTTTTAATATTTTCAGCAATCATCTTGAAAGCATCTTCGTGATCTTGGTAACCGTAAACGTCGTATGGCCAACCAGTTGCCTTAACAACTTCCACTTCAAGTGCAGGTGCAAAAATGAAGGGGTCTTTGTTAGGGAAGACAACTAATGCCAAAACACGTTCAAGTGGGTCTGAACCAAAACCAGTTAAGTAGTGAACACTTTCAAAATTTGAGAAGTAGGCGATGTCGGCCTGTTGTTGACCAACCCATTCGCGAACTTGATTTAAGTGCGTATAATCCATAAGATAAAAGCCTCTTTTCAAGTATTTCGTTTCCAATTATCAATTCTAACACAAATCTAATGAAACTTTCCGTTGAAAACGTTTGCAAAGAGTGCTAGTTTTTTGATAAACTGGATGTATTATGAAAACGGAATGAAAACGATTAGTATCAGCAATTATAGATCGATTAATTTAAGGGGAACTATTGAAGTATGGATAAAGAAAATGTAACAATTTATGACGTTGCGCGAGAAGCGGGCGTTTCAATGGCGACTGTTTCACGGGTTGTCAACGGTAACAGCAATGTTAAACAAGCAACGAAGGAAAAAGTTTTAGCAGTCATTAAAGATTTGGATTATCGACCAAATGCCGTTGCGCGTGGCTTGGCTTCAAAAAAGACGACCACAGTTGGGGTAATTATTCCTGACGTTACCGATGAATTTTTCTCAGAACTTGCGCGTGGGATTGATGACGTGGCTTCTATGTATCATTACAACATTATCTTGGCGAACTCAGATGAATCTGGTTCAAAGGAATTACAAGTGTTGGAAAACTTATTAGCCAAGCAAGTTGATGGGGTTGTCTTCATGGGTAATGTCATTGATGAAGAATTGCGTGCTGAATTCCGCCACTCACATGCGCCAATCGTTTTGGCTGGGTCGGTTGATGAACAAAACCAACAACCATCTGTGAACATTGATTATATTGAAGCTACTAAGGACGCAGTTAAGAAGTTGGTTGCAAACGGACACAAACAAATTGCGTTTGTCTCTGGTAATTTGGATCAATCAATTAACAAGAACTACCGTCTGAAAGGTTACAAAGAAGCACTTGCAGAAGCTGGGTTAGAATATAATGAAGCTTTGGTCTTTGCTACTGATTACTTCTACGGCTCAGGCTACCGGATTGCTGCGGATGTGAAAAATTCGATTGCGACCGCTGCTTATGTTGGTGATGACGAATTAGCTGCCGGTCTTTTGAACGGATTGACAGATGATGGTGTTTCAGTGCCAAATGATTTTGAAATTATTACTTCAAATAACACAAAGTTAACCCAAGTTACCCGACCACAATTGACTTCAATTACCCAACCAATGTATGATATGGGTGCAATCGCAATGCGGATGTTGACGAAGCTGATGAATAAAGAAGAACTTGATGAACCAACAGTGGTGTTACCATATGGAATCATTGAACGTCAAACTACTAAGTAAAGTCCTTAGATTTTTAAACTATCATGTTTAACTGAAATTAGTTAACGCGTGATTCTGCTAGTTTGGTGTGACAATTCGACAAAAAAATTATCACGACTTCGGCAAGTTCTTTTTGATAGAGCTTGCTTTTTTCATCTCGTCATACTAATTTCTTCACAATTAGCGCATAGAATAGGGCTAACGATACTTAAATAAAACTTAAAAATATAAAATGGCAGACATAGTTTGGAAGAGGAAAAATATGAATTGGAAAAAAATTGCTCTGAGTGCGACTGTGGTACTGGGTATTGGTGGTTTCGGAATGGAAGCAACCCATGCGGCGACAGTTGGAATTAGCACCATTCAACCACGGCATGAAATTACTAGTCCACAACAAGTAGCAACGGATAATCCGGTTGTGACGAAACATCAATCAAATGATATTATTCAAAAAAAGCGCCTTTTGACGAGTACCGTGCGGACATTTGCGTCGTTGCAGGCAGTCATTGATGATTACACTGCACGCCAAATTAGCTTACCCGTTGAAAATGGGGCGTTTGCGGCAACTGCGAAGGTCAAAACACCTAAGCAACCAAAACGCTTACCTAAAGGTTTAAACGCGGCTGATATCATTTTGTATAATCAAAAAGATATCAAAAAAGTTAATTTGAAAAATGTGCGGGTCGTTGAAAAAGCATTGGTCGGCGATCAAGTTTACTTACTATTGAAAACTGGCAAGACTGAGTTAGGCTGGATTGATGCGCATTTGTTTAGTACTGAAGACTATCAAAAGTATCAAGCTAAAAAAATTGCGGCGCACAAAAAAGCCGTCGCTGCGTTCAAGATTGAGACAACTAAAAAAGTTGATATCACAGCAATTCCACACCGTAGTGGTAATGTTAAGCCGATGAACGTTGCTAAGACGCATGCGCAAGCACCAATGGTCGTGAAGTTTACCCAGCAAGTTAAGTTGCACAATGGCCAAACGATGTACTTGGCTAACGACAATAAGTACTATCGCGATGATTTCGATGACGTGAGTGATGCGTACATTGAATTGACTGGGCACGGTCTGGTTGTGTTACAAGGTGATGAAAAAATTAAGCCATTGGATACCGATGCCGACTTAACAAATGTGCACATTGGCTTACAAGACGATGGCCAATTGTATGCGCATGATAAAAACCAAGATCAAAGTGTTGGTTCAATCGCCACTGTGGCTAAAAAATTGGCATGGCCAGTTGAGCAATTAGAACAATTGAACCAAAATGTGAAGGCTAATTATGGTCAAACTGGTTATATCTTGCAATTCGCTAAGAGTGATTACAAAACGCCTGGTAGTATTGATAACGCCACAACGCAAGCTTTATTGAATGAATTGGTCGGCATGGTACCTGTGATTAAGGCCAATCATTTGACACCATCAGTCTTGATTGCGCAAGCCTTATTGGAATCAAGCGGTGGTAATTCAGGCTTAGCCCAAAAAGACGCCAATTTATTTGGAATCAAGGGTAAGTACGCTGGTCATGGTGCCAAATGGCAAACCAAGGAATTCCGCAAGAACGTGGAAGTCGAAGTTAAACCAAGCGAAAAGGTCATGAAGGCGTATGAAAATGCCCTGGGCAAGCACAATTTGGCCGTTCAAAATTATCAAAAGGCGGCCAAGTTAGTACAGAAAGCCAAGAAACCTGAAAAGCAAAAAGCTGCGGAGAAGGTCGCCAAGGCTGCGGCTAAGTTGGTCAATAAATATCCAAAACCAGATAAGCCAAAATCTCACAAGGAAAAGCAATCTAAATTGTTTACCGAAGATGCAATTTTCCGGACTTACCCAAGTTTCCGTGAAAGTATTTTAGATTACATTCAATTAATCACAACTAACGCTGGTTATGCTGGTGCCGTTGACGCGAAAAATGCCGACGCTGCTATCAAGGGGATTCAAGCTGGTGGGTATGCCACTAGCCCAACGTATCGTGAAAACATCAATAACGTAATCGATAAGTACGATTTGACGGTTTTAGATAAGTAGATTCGGCGGTACTTAGTGACAGTTACTAATACTTACGGCTAATAGAACCAATTTTTTATGCTAAATTATTGATATCACAAGCATAGTCGAGTATACTATTTAACGTTAAGAAAGCATTATTGCAACAAATAAAATATTAAATTCAAAGGAGTACTGAACATGTCAGGACACTCAAAATGGCACAATATTCAAGGACGTAAGAACGCCCAAGATGCTAAGCGTGGTAAGATTTTCCAAAAGATTTCTCGTGATCTCTATGTAGCCGCAAAGGCTGGTGGTGCCGATCCAGATGGTAACCCAGGTTTGCGTTTGGTAATGGAAAAAGCTAAGGCTGCCAACATGCCTAAGGATAACGTGCAACGTGCCTTGGATAAGGCCACTGGTGCCGGTGGTGCCAACTATGAAGAAATTCGTTACGAAGGCTACGGCCCAGCCGGAACTGCTGTCTTGGTTGAAGCCTTGACTGATAACCGTAACCGTACTGCTGCATCTGTTCGTTCAGCATTTACGCACCACGGTGGTTCATTGGGAACTAATGGTTCAGTTGGCTTCATGTTCGACCGTAAAGGTTTCATCTTGGTTCCCCAAGACGAAGACAACACGGTTGATGAAGATGCTGTGATGGAAGCTGCTATCGAAGCTGGTGCTGAAGACGTGCAAACGACTGAAGAAGGCTTTGAAGTTACTACTGAACCTGCTGATTTTGAAGCAGTTCGTGACGCCTTGGTTGCAGCAGGTTACACTGTTGAACAAGACGAAGTAACTATGATTCCACAAAACACCGTTGAAATTCCTGAAGATAAGCAAGCACAATTTGCTAACATGATCGAAGAATTAGAAGACAACGATGACGTCAGTGCTGTGTACCACAACGCCGACTAATAATTAAACTAAACGAAGCGTCTTTCCAGTGATACTGGGAGGGCGTTTTTTTGGCCTGTTCCGTCTGACGTGGGATTGAATATGATTGGCCACTGCGTGTCAGTAAATTGCTTAGCGCACTGCGCTGGAAGCACATGTTCAAGCCAAAGTGCGGTCTTGAACAACTCGGACAAGCTGGGCTTCTAAGGAATAGATTCCTAAGAAGCCTCATCTTATCCTCAGCGGCGACATGTGTTGCACACATATCACCCCAGTCGCGGTGTGAAGGCTGCGCCCGCCAAGTAATTTACTGCCACTCCGTTAGTTAGGAATAATGGTCAGACTAGCAGAAACAGTTAGTTATCAACCACAGGTCGCAGTAGTATGGAAAAACCACCGACAATAGAAGCTCAGTAATTGGACGATTGAAAAGTACAGAAACAATCTCATGCTAGAATAAATAGACACAGCTTTCTGAGCAAATAATGGGCAAATCGCTGAAATCTATGAGAAGGTGCCCATAGTTGTTGACCCGGAATTTTAACCTGATATGATGAATAGATGCTGTGGAACCGCCTAATGATGGGGCGACAGTATTTGTGTTTTGTGTTAATAAGAGAGGGGAATTACGATTATGCCAATTTATGTGCAAGGTTTTTTGATTGGGATTGCGTTTGTCGCACCAATCGGGTTACAAAATATTTTTCTGTTTAACAATGCGTTGGCCGAGCGACGTGGGAAAGCATTGTTGATTGCTATTTTTGTGTGGATTTTTGATGCGTTATTGTCACTGGCGGGATTCTTTGGCATGGGGGCAATTATTAGCGCTAATTTCTATGTTAAGGCGGCCATTATGGGAATTGGGAGCCTGCTCGTGCTTTACATCGGGTACACGATTTTACGTTCAGCTTTGGTGCAACGGCGTGCAATGCAAATGAATGGGGATGATCTAGCGACGAAGCCAAAATTAATTCAGCGGGCATTACCCGCCGCAATCTGGATGGCTTTTGTGGTGACATGGGCGAATCCGCAAGCGATTGTGGACGTCAGTATGATGTTGGGAGCGTCACGGGCAACGCTGGCTGATGATCAAGCGGTGGAATTCATTTTAGGTGTCTTGACGGCGTCCGCTACCTGGTTTATGACAATTACGACCTTAGTTTCCGTGTTCAAAGAAAAGATTGGCCAGCGGGTCAATTATTGGATTAACTTAGTGAGCGCGGTCATTGTGATGATTTATGCGATTTCATTATTCGTGAAGTTCATTAATTTGTGGTAATAAGCGGGCATGCGAATTTCCCAGCGATAAAGTGGGCGATTAGCAAATGCTACGTTAAAATTAAATTGTTACTTGAAAATGACAAGCTATGACAAGATGATTGCTATGTACTGACATCCAGATGAATTCCCACTATCCGTGAAGCTCGCGTGTTACTGTAAATATACGGTTAAAGCATTTACAGTCTAAAACCGAGCAAATAAAGGAGCAGGTGGTCGCATGAATAATGTCAAAGAATTTATTAAAGTAGCACTTATTATCCTCGCAGTTGTTTTGGCATTTTTCATTGCCGAAAGCACTGTTGATCGAATTTCAAATGATAGCAGTGCACCTGTGGTCCAAGTCCCAAGACACGTTGAACGTAAGGCGGCGCTTGAGATTAACCAGTAAATTTTTATTTAGGAAGCTCCGACAAATTAATCGTCGCGAGCTTCTTTTTTTATTTCTGGGGGACTAGTCGAATTTGCAATTGTCGGAATGTCATTGGGCAAGTATAATAAATAGATAAGTAAATAAAGGACGTGATGTTGTGAGTAAAGAAAATTTTAGTTACCCCCTAGATCCAAGTTGGAGCACAGCAGATATTGTCGCTGTGACGGGTTTGTTTTCAGCCGTGGCGGATGCCTACGAAACCGGCGTTGATCGTGAACACTTGTTGACGAGTTACAAAGCTTTCAAAGAAGTGGTACCAATGAAGTTTGAAGAAAAACAATTGGATAAGGATTTCGAAGCAGAATCTGGATACAGTATTTATCGGGCGATTAAGGCCGCGCGCGATTCTGCACGAAAGCAAATTAAAATTCAAAACTAACACGGATAAGAAAGGGGGGCTGTTGCATGGAACAACATCAACTAGCTAAAATTGATAATGCCGTCCTCGGGTGGCTTGAAGAAGCGCGTGAAAACGTCTATATTAACCTCCAAAGTGCATTGATGGTGTCTGAGAAGGCAAACCGCAAAGACCTCGTTACAAACGTCGACAAGAGTAATGAGCAGTATTTTATGCGTAAGATACACGCCTTAGATCCTGAAGCGCAAATTTTAGGCGAAGAAGGCTTTGGCGATGCCATTAAAAATATGCAGGGACATGTCTGGTTTGTTGATCCAATTGATGGTACGCTAAACTTTGTGAAGCAACATGATGATTTTGCAATTATGTTGGCATTGTACGTTGACGGTGTGCCCACGATGGGGTGGATTATGGACGTCGATAAGAATTTGACGTATCATGGTGGGCCCAATTATGGTGTTTTTCGGAATTCTGAAAAATTAATTATTCCGGAAAATTTGCCATTAAGTGAAGGCTTAATTGAGTTAAGTGGTAATCGATTGGTGCATCATCAATTCCGCTTTGAGGAACTGGCGGAAGCCTCGCTAGGCGTACGGGTCATAGGTTCCGCGGGGATGTCGTTTATTAAAGTCATCGAAGGAAAAGCAATTGCATACGCTTCCAAAATGAAGCCGTGGGATTTCGCAGCGGCAAAAGTTTTATTAGAAACTTTAAAAATGCCAATCACGACAATTGACGGCAAGGAAATTGATATGTTATCATCTAATACAGTTTTAGGTGCAACTCCTGCCGCACATAGCGATATCGTGCGAATAGAGTTGGCCTAGGTTCGAGGATCGGGTTTTAGACCCGATTTTTTAATGTTTACCACTTGTGATAAGCAACACGAACTTTAGAACAGGGATATATACTAAGGAGAATAGAATTTTGGCAAAACGTGAAGACATTCGTAACATTGCTATCATTGCCCACGTCGATCATGGTAAAACTACTTTGGTTAACGAACTTTTGAAGCAATCAGATACACTTGATGGCCGCACCGAACTTGGTGACCGTGCCATGGATACAAACGATATTGAAAAGGAACGTGGTATCACTATCCTTTCAAAGAATACAGCCGTTAAGGTTGGCGACAAGCAAATTAACATCTTGGACACCCCAGGACACGCGGACTTCGGTGGTGAAGTTGAACGTATCATGACTATGGTTGACGGTGTGCTTTTGGTTGTTGATGCCTTTGAAGGTACAATGCCACAAACTCGTTTTGTTTTGAAGAAGGCCTTCGAACAAAACTTGACTCCAATCGTTGTTGTTAACAAGATTGACCGTCCTGGTGCGCGTCCTGAAGAAGTTGTGGACGAAGTGCTTGACTTGTTCATCGAACTTGGTGCTGATGAAGAACAATTGGACTTCCCAGTTATCTTTGCTTCAGCTATGAACGGTACTAGCTCATTGGATCCAGATCTTGATACTCAAGAACACACAATGAAGCCAATCTTCGATAAGGTATTTGAAACTATTCCTGCTCCTGAAGATAACCGCGACGAACCATTCCAATTCCAAGTTTCAATGCTTGATTACAACGACTTCGTTGGTCGTATTGGTATTGGTCGTGTATTCCGCGGTCGTGTTAAGATTGGTGACAACGTTTCAGTTATGAAGCTTGATGGTACCAACGCTAACTACCGTGTTACTAAGTTGTTTGGTTTCCTTGGTGTTGATCGTATTGAACTCCAAGAAGCCGAAGCTGGTGATTTGATTGCAATGGCTGGGATGGACGAAATCAACGTTGGTGAAACTGTCGTTGATTCAGCTCACTTAGATGCATTGCCAATCCTCCGTATCGACGAACCAACACTTCAAATGACTTTCCGTACTAACAACTCACCATTCGCCGGTCGCGAAGGTAAGTTTGTTACTGCGCGTCAACTTGAAGACCGTTTGAAGAAGGAATTGCACACCGATGTTTCATTGCGTGTTGAAGACACTGATGAAGCTGGTGCATGGCTTGTTTCAGGTCGTGGTGAATTGCACTTGTCAATCTTGATTGAAACTCTCCGTCGTGAAGGTTTCGAAATGCAAGCATCACGTCCACAAGTTATCTTCCGTGATATTGACGGTGTTTCATCAGAACCTTTTGAAGCAGTTCAAATCGATACTCCTGATGAATACACTGGTTCAGTTATCGACTCACTCTCACAACGTAAGGGTGAAATGCAAAACATGGAATCAGTAGGTAACGGTCAAACTCGTTTGACTTTCCTTGCTCCTTCACGTGGTTTGATCGGTTACTCAACTGAATTCTTGTCAATGACTCGTGGATACGGTATCTACAACCACACGTACGATTCATACGGTCCAGTTATTAAGAACTGGGCACCTGGTCGTCACAACGGTGCGTTGGTATCAATCACACAAGGTACTACTACTAACTACGCCATCATGGGTGTTGAAGATCGTGGTATCATGTTTGTTAACTCTGGTTACGAAGTATACGAAGGTATGATCGTTGGTATGAACTCACGTGACAATGACATCTCTGTCAATGTTACTAAGATGAAGCCACAATCTAACGTTCGTTCATCTAACAAGGACCAAACTGCATCTATCAAGACTCCTCGTGTGATGACTCTTGAAGATTCATTGGAATTCTTGAACGATGATGAATATGTAGAAGTAACACCTGAAAACGTTCGTCTCCGTAAGCAAATTCTTGTTACGGCAGAACGTGAAAAGGCAGCTAAGCGTAAGAAGACTGCTTCAAACGGCTAAGCTGAATTATGAATAAACTTTGAAAATCATGCCATTTTGGTGTGATTTTTTTGTTTTTCCCTTGCCACTGCATGTAAATCAAGTGTATTCTAGTGTTACTAGAAAAAATTGAGGAAATGATAAACAATGGCGAATAGTAAAAAAAATAAACATCGGAAACACAGCTCCAAGAAACCACGCAAAGTGTGGAAATGGATTGTGGGCGTACTTGTAGCAATTATTTTAATTATCGGTGGGGTGACCCTGTACAGTTATTTGAACGTTAAAAAGAGTGCTGACGAAATGTATCACCCGGTAAAAGTTTCAAAAACGCGGGACGTGCAAGCGCTATTGAAAGCTGGTAAGCCGGTTTCAATCCTAGTAATGGGTGCCATGACGACGGATGAAGCAACGATGAGCGAAGCATTTAAGGGTAACACTGATACGATGATGTTGGTGACGTTGAATGCGCAAAAGCATGCGATGACAATGGTTAACATTAATTCCACATTGTTAACTGACATTCCTGGCTATGCTGAATACAGTCCCGCAACAATCGGTTCGGCGTATTCATTTGGCAAAGCTGCGACAGCAATTAAAACGGTCCAAGATTATTTGAATGTGCCAGTTGATTTTTACATGATGATGAATATTACTGGTTTCCAAAAATTAATTGATCAAATTGGTGGCATTGATGTCACACCAACTGCCAACTACAGCTTTGAGGGCTCAGAATTTACCACTGGCCAACCAGTGCATTTAGACAACTTAACGACGTTGAAGTATATTGGTGCACCAACCGATGATCCAACTGCGTCATTGGCGCAACAAGTTCGGATGAAGGAAGTCTTAACGGCGACCCTCAAGAAGGCGTTTGCCCCTAAAAATGTGACGAACCTCGGTTTGATTCGGTCAATGGCTAAAGAAGCTAATACTGATTTGACCATGAGTGATTTAACGACGGTCATCCGCAAGTACAATAGTGCGGCGACTGGTTCAGTTGATACTAAAACCTTAAATGGTGAAGTGGTCAAAGCGGACAAGCAAGCATTTGCCGTTGCCTCACAAGCTGACAAGCAAAATCTGACCGACGCATTGCGGACTAGTTTAGCTTTACCAAGCGCAAAGACTAGTGCGGCAATCGCAGTTAAATAATTACAAACATGACGAGAAGGTATCAATTTATTAATTGATGCCTTTTTTACTTGCTTAAATTACGCAGTTACAGTGATAATAGATATATTACGTAAATTATAAAATGCACAATATTAAAGGAGCTCTCATGCAGAAAAAAGGAATTATCGGAATTGCCGTTGCAATTATTCTATTAGGTGGTGGTACCGCTGGGTATTACTATCACGAACAAGCAACGCAAAAGAGTAGCACCAGTTTAAAAGCAAAAACGATTACATTAACTGATCAACGACAAGCTGATTTGAATCAATTTGGGTTTGCCTTTGATAAGCACACTAAAGGCGAAATTATTAATAATCGACTGCTCGTAACCGTTGACTCTGATAAGCAAGGTAAGTTTGCCGTTAACTTTCAAGTTAAAACCGGGTACGGCTTTACGAGTGCCAGCATTGAAAGTAAAAATGTCACCATTGATCAAAAACTTGGTGGCATTGCGCCAACGACAATTGTGACTGGTCAATTAACTAAAAGCGGTTTGAAGGAAGCCAAAGTCAGTGGTGTCATCAAGCTGCGCGGAATTGATAAGCAAGCGACAGTGTTACCAATGACTTTGACGGTTAACAACAAATCAACTAGCTATCAAGCCAAAGCACAAAGTAATTTGGAATTAGCTCTTGGCAATACTGAAGCAGTTGCTAAGGTGGCCAAGAGTAAAGCTGGGCAAGCTGATTATAACAAGCAAGTGGCGGCGACCGCGGTTACTAAGCAAGCAAAACGCGAACAAGCGATGGCTAATAGTTCAAAAAATGATAAGAAAAATAATAGTGCCAACAAAAATACGACCACCACGAAGAGTGGTAGCACGGGTACAGTCACGGCGATGATGTCACGTCAAGGCTATACAGGTATTGTGGTCGCAATGGACAACGGCGGTAGCAAGGCCGTCGTAATGCATGGTGGTGCTAGCGTGAGTGTTGGTCAACATGTATCAGTCTCAGCAAGTGCCCCAACTTATGAAACCTATACGACCAAGGCCGGTAAAACATACTCGGGTTACGTATCATGGGGTTCTGTTTCACCAGCAGGTAAGTAATATCCTGAATGAAGTGGCGGCCAGAAACATTGGTATTAATGATAAGTCTGATTTCGAGTTTATGCGAAATCAGGCTTATTTTTTGGGCTAAATAATGAACGGACTGCCAATATTTGTAAATATATCTAATATTTGAATAAAAAATGAAGAAAATGCGAAGAGAATCCTTGTAGAATAAGGTGGAATGGAGTATCTTAATAAGTATTGAGCGCTATTGATATTAGGAATCGCCGGATTTAACGATTTTGCTGATATTAATAATTTTCAATGGGGTTATGAAAAAGCATTCAAATAAATATTCAAAATTAGGGAGATTGTCATGAAATTAGTAAAAGTAACTGCTGTGGTTGCGGCCGCATTGTTCTCAGCTTCAGTTATTGCATCACCAGCTTCAGCTGCATCAAAGACTGTTAGCTCAAGTAACTATACAGTCAACAAGGGTAAGCGTACGTACACTACTACCAAGCAGCTTTACATCAAAGCTGCTAAGGGTACTAAGGTTACTGTTTCAACGAAGGGTAAGACTGTTAAGAAAGCTACACTTAAGAAGGCTACCCAAACTTTGAAGCTCGCTAAGAAGACGACGCTTAAAAATGGTCAAAAAATTACCGTTAAGTTAGCTAAGAAGGGTCAAAAGACTGTTAGCTTTACTGTGACTGCTTGGTCACACAGCTTGACTGTTAAGAGCCGTAAGAACCAAAGCACAGTTTACAACTTGCAAAAGGGCTTCAAGATTGCCACTAAAAAAGGTGCCAAGGTTACCATCTACCTCAAGAATGCTTCTGGCTCATGGTCACAAGTTAAGTCATTCAAAGCAACTTCAAGCAAGTTGACTACGACTAAGATGACTTTGAAGGCTGGTAAGACTTACAAGATTGCTTCAACTTACAAGAAGAACACTGTTTCAGTTACCAAAATCATTAAGAAGTCTGTTGCACCAAAGGTTTCTTTCAAGTCAACTTTGAAGTTCAACGGTAAGACGGCAACAATCTCTGGTTCAGTTAATGACAAGAACGCCGCCTTTAAGGCATCAGCTGGTAAGTTAGCTTGGTCTGGTAAGAACTTTACTGTATCAGGTTTGACTCAAGCTCAAGCAAGCAAAGTTACGGTCACTGCTGGTAAGGAAAAAATCAACTTGGCTGCTAAGAAGTCATACAAGTTGAACCCTGTGTCAATCAAAACGGTTGATATGAAAGGTGTTAACTTAACTAAGTACAGCGACCCAACATTTGCAAATGTGGTTAATGTCTTCACTAAGTTCTCAGGTATCAGCAAGCTTGACGCCCGTAACACAACGGTTACTAAGACCCAACTTCAAGTGCTCTTGAATGAAAAGCAAACTAACAACGGTAGTGCCTTTGTCATTGTTAGCACCTTGCAAGCTCACAACGGAACACTTGACCTTACTGGTATGAAAATTACTGGTTTGACTGGTCACGAAAGCTACAAGAATGCTAAGGAAGTTGCGGCATACGCCAAGAATTCACTTGCTACTCACGGCGTGACAACCATCACGGTTAAGGGTTAATTACCATTCACTAATGCATAATTAAAAAATAACAATGTGTCTAAAGGCGATTGCAGTCTCTGGGCACGCGTTAATAAGCCTGATTTCAACCTTTTTAAGGAGAAATCGGGCTTATTTTTTTTGCTGTTTGCGAGCTGTGTCCGGGTCTTTTTTTATGGGAAAATTTTAATAATCTGTTAAAAATGTGAAGAAATCGCGAAGTTATGAATGCCGTATGAAGGGGCAGAGGTGATTGTTTGAAGCTTTCGCAAATCGCTTGTTATCGTATGAAATAATTAATATGATGTTAGTATCCAGTTCGGTGACAGTCGATGTTGGCTGAACTAAATAACATTTATAGAAAATGGAGATATGTGAATGAAAGCGATGAAATCAATTACCATTGCAGCTTCTGCAATGATGTTATCAACTTTGGTCCTCGGATCACTTGTTAACGACTCAGCCTCTGCGGCAAAAAAGAACACAGTATCAATTGACACAATTTACCAGGTTCAAAAGAAAATTTCTGGTAAAGCTACTAAGGGTGCTAAGGTTCAAATCATTAATGCTAAGACTGGTAAAGTTGTTAAGACTGTTAAGGTTAAAAACAACGGTAAGTTCTCAGCTAAGATGACGAAGAAACAACTTAACATCAAGACTAAGTACAAGGTGTCAGTTTCTAAGAAGGGTTACAAGAAGGTTGTTAAGAACGCAACCGTTAAGTACCTCAACAAGGCAACTATTAAGAACAACCCAGTTTACTCACCTGAAAAGAAGGTTGCTGGTAAAGCAGTTGACATGAATGGTAAGGCAGTTAAGAATACCAAGATTCAAGTTAAGGTTGGCGGTAAGGCTGTTTCAACTAAGACTAACAACAAGGGTCACTTCAGTGTTAAGCACAGCAAGATTAAGGGCTCAAGCAAGGTCGCTATCAAGGTTGTGAAGAAGAACTACCAAGCACCTACGAAGACGGTCGTTGCACGAAACTTTGCAGTGTCACACTTTGATGTTGTCGCTGGTCAAAACTCAATGCAAATCAACGTACCGGCAAAGGGAACTGCAACGCTTTACAACGGTAACACTAAATTGGCATCTACTAAGAAGTCTGGTTTACAAACTCTTTCATGGAGTGATAGCTTGCCAGCTGGTACCAAGTTGACGTTGAAGGTAACTTCAAATGCCAACTACCAAACTGGTTCAAAGTACTCAATCACCAAGAACTTGACGATTAAGAAGGGTGAATTTATTGGCATCCCACATTACGGCAAGGCAATCTTGACAGAAGGTGCTAACGAACAAGGGCTTGAAGGTACAATCGCGAAGGGTACGCACATTGCATACTTCGTTGATGGTGTTCAAAAGCACACCCAAACAGTTGGTGCTGATGGTCAATTCTCATTCTGGACTAAGGGCTTGAAGGAAGGCCAAACACTTAAGGTGGTCTTCACAGATAGTATCACTAAGGGTGTCCGGACTGCTTCATTTAGCATTGGTGCTAAGCAATCAGTAAACGCTGACAAGAAGCAATATTTGGTGAAGAAGTTCGTTGCCAACCCAGCCGGGATTGACATTGTGCTTACTGATGATACCAATGGTAAGGCTAAGCCAGTGCACGTTGAATTTGGTGAAGAAATCAACGTGAAGTTTGGTGACAACCAATTCGTTCAATACGTTGATAATGATAAAAACGTTGTTGAAGGTCAAATTGGTTCACCAACCATTGATTTATCAGATATCGATCCAGTTGTTGCGGAAGGAACACTCTTACTTGGTTCTGATGCTCGCGACGAATCAGTTGATTCACGTTCAATCACAACAGTTGTTGAAGACGAAGATGGTCGTTTGACAAACATCAAGAATGCCTTTGGTCAAGTCCTCTTCATTACTGATGACGACAAGCAAGTTTACTTGAATGTTGATGCTGCTCACAAGGATGTGGCACCATTTGTAATGATTGCTGACGCTCCTGCGGCACCAGCAGCTGCTGGTCGTGCGTTGAAGACTGACAACGTTGCCATCCTTTCTAACATGTCAATTGAAGACATGTTAGGCTCTGTGACCGATCTTGCTGATAAGATGACACCAACGATCACTTTGGCTGAAGATACGGCTACAGTTTCTATTGCAGATTCTAATGTTATTAAGGCGGCTGCTACGAAGACGGCAACTGTTTCAGGCTTGTTGAGCAAAATTGCCACAGCAACCGAAAATAAGAATGTTACTGAAACTAAGGTTGTGACCACTGTTGAACATGGTCAAGGTCTTGTGAAGGATACTGCTAAGTCAGGTACAGTTACGGATACTGAGGGTACGTTCTCTACTACGTTAGGAACCACAGCAACTGCCGCAACTGCAATGATTACAGCTGTTGATAAGCCTGATTTCCACGCCAACTTAACTGTAACTAAGGATGTATTGCAAGCAATTGTTGACGTAGCTGCACCAGCGATTAAGGTTGCTGATATTGCAACACCAAACTTTGACATTAATCGTCAAGCTGCCTTAGAAGCAGTGGCTAAGAATGTTATGGCAACCCTAGCTATTGGTGAAACATCTGATTTAGTTGAAGTAGTTAAACAAGCGACTTCTACGGTGGTTACGGAAACCCTTACTAATGATCCGGATTCAACATACAGTACAGATGAAATTACTGCTGCTGCTGTTGAAGCAACAGATAATATTGAGCAAGCTAATACGACAGATTTAGAAAATGCCCAAGATGCTGCTAATGCAGTCGCAGCAGTAGCTCACGAAATCAACACGGTTGCCGGTGAGGCCGGGACAGCTGTTGCTGATGCCGATGCAGTTAAGCCAGTTTCAACAATTGCCTCACACTTCAACAATGCGGACTTTGCTAAGGCCGTTGCTGATGCAAATAGTGTATCTGTTGATGCCGAATGGAATGATTCATTTGCAACTGTTTCAAACTTGAACTTGGCTGCGCTTAAGTGGACCCACCACGCCAGTGTCGTCCGTGATTTCAAGACTTTGAACTTATCAAACCTTGATATTTCATTTGCGGGTGCTGACTGGACTGGTCTTTCAGTTAACCAAGTTGACTCACTTATGAGCGCCTTGAATTTTGCAAAGGGTAAGTTGAGCAATGTTGATTTGACTAATGTTAAGATTAACACGGCCCAAATTGCCGAAATCAAGAAGCACGGTGTTAAGTTGGGTAACGTTAATGCTAACGTGACTGGCTTAAAGGTTACTGATGCAGAAAACAAAGAAGTATCTGGTGCAGTCCGTGCAGCCTACATCCAACAAGCAATTGACGGATTTGGTATCACTGGAACTGTTACTGGTAAGTAATTAAATTCATTCACATCTCTCCTAAAAGTAGATCACATGTTGATCTGCTTTTTTTGTTCTATTTCGTCTGAAGTGGAATTTATAAAATGAGATGTATGATGCCACTGCGTGTTCAAACTAACGAAGAGGCTGGAAACAGGCTGGACTTTAGCTCGCACCGCACTGTGGCTTCAAATGTTTGTCTTCCATCACGGTGTCCAGACTGTTTCCAGCCTCGTAGTGGGAATCAATCTGAGACGCATATCCAAATTCCACACTTAAATTAATGCAGCCGGCAATACCCAGAATTCATTTGGCGGAATATGCGGAAATAATGAAATTTTCGATAGCACTGGTAGGTAAAATAAAGTATTATATGATGATAAGTAATAACTGGCCCTGTTCGCTAAATGCGAGTAGAAAGCGCAAAAATAGTTCACATTTGCTTGTTATACTAGACGTACGCACTAATGATGCGATGGAGGGTCAATATGAAATTAAAAAAAATCAGTGCGCTGAGTTTGGTGACGGTATTTGCGCTAAGTGCGTTGGGGACACCCGTCCACGCCGCTAAATTACAAAAATTACCAGCGAAAACCAGCGTGTCAGCATTGTATGTTAATAAGCAAACGATTACCGGTTCGACGGCTAAAGGTGCAACCATCAAGTTGGCCAAGAGTAACGGCAAGTTAGTCAAGCAAGTTAAAGCCAACAAAAAGGGTAACTTTAAGCTTAAGCTAACCAAAAAAATTAAAGCGAAGAAGAATCAAAATTTTAAAGTTACCATTACGAAAAAAGGTTACAAAACTAAGGTCTTTTTGGTAAAAGCCCAAGCCTTCCAATTTGATATTAATAAAGTTTATCATTTGAAAAAGGAAATTAAGCTGAAGACGGCCGCCAAAGCAACCGTGACCGTCTACCAAGTTAGTGGTAAGAAGCAGATTAAACTAGCAAGCAAGAAGGCGACTAAAGCCGGGAATGCCACAATCAAGTACACTAAAAATTTAAAAGCTGGTTCAAAATTGGTGATTAAATCAACCTTGAAGAAGCAAACTTTAAAAAAGACGGTGAAAATTGCTAAATCCAACGTACCAACGCTTAGTGGGATTGCCAAGGAATATTTTGCTGGGACCATTAATTTAAAAGGGAAGTCATTGAAAAATGCCACCATCAAAATTAGTTACCAGACCGCAAGTGGCAAGCAAAACGTCAATGTTAAAACTGACAAGCAAGGTAAGTTTACCAAGCAATTGAAAAATGTGGCCGCGGGGACGACGTTAAGTGCCCGGGTTGCCAATAACTTAGTGGGTACCAGTAAGACGGTGACAGCTAAAATTTCGGCCCACACAGTTGTATTACACAATCATAGTAACTTAACGGCGGTATTTAAGGCGAATCCCCACATGGTAGAATTAGATTTAACGCAACTGGATCTGAAGTCCGATCAAGGTGATAAGATGGTGGAATTAGTGGACGCCATGCATAACCTGGACAACCTGGCGACCATTAATTTTGCTGGGGCCACCGTTAATTTCAATAACTTATTAGTGTTGAACGACCAATTGAAATCTAATACACCACTTTCAATTATGGGGACGTTTACGTCATTAAATTTAGAAAATGTTCAAATTACTAATTCTAACTTTACGAAGGATGAATTGGAGCAAGAACTGGCCAAAAGTTCAATGTTTGGTTATATCAGTAACTGGAATACGGTTACAGTTAGTTAATTAAGCGCAAAAACAATCACACGCCGTGGTTGTTTTTTTGTATAATGAGATGATGAGTTTTCAGGGAAGATGGTAAATAAAAATGATTATCAAGCACGCAATACTGCATATTTTAGATAAAAACACTGGTAGTTTAGTGGCCTCACAAGGGGAAATGGATTTTAGTCAACCTGGGTTGCATGAATACATTGAAAAAATCGTCATGAAATTACAAGGGGGCGACTATAAGCCAGGGCAGTTAACCGATGCTGATTTTTTGGCTGGTTTAGTCAGCGACAATGGTTTGAGTTTTGTCGATAAAACGACCCAATTAGCGAATAAGATTTATGATGTGATTGCCCCAGCTGAAGCGATTCCCGCGGGTGACTTGCTAAGTTTTGAGTACGCTGAAGGAACGGATGATTTCTTTGGCCTGGTAAAGATTAACTTCGCGCCGCGTTATGCCCACATTGTGGATTATGAAGACGATCAAATGGTTAATAAGTTGGTCTTGAATCAAGCTGTATTGCCAGCGGGCACGCAAAAACCCGACGAAGGAATTTTAGTTAATCTGATGGATGGTTCGTACCAATTGACGGAAAAACAGTACTTGATTGATGGCCACCGAGTAACCTACTTTTCAAAAATGTTCTTAGAGTTGGAACCAGAAGTTTCGGTGAAAGAAAATATTCAAACGATTAAGAAAACAGTTAAAAGCATCGCGGATAAATTTGATGTTGAAGAACATGAAGTGATGGCTAAAACGCAAACGGCAATATATGAAAGTCTTGAAGCCAACGGTAATATTAGTACGGATTTGATTGGTGACACCGTGTTTAAAGATAACTACTCAGCCAAGCAGGCGTATCAAGCAGCCGTGGTCGACAAGGAAATTCCAGCGGAAGTGCACGTCGACAACACAGAACGTTATGAAAAGAAATATCGCCTGCAACGCTTCAAGTTGGACTCTGGTATTGAAATTTCGATTCCGATGGATATTTATCAAGACCGTAGTAAAGTTGAATTTATTAATAATCCCGATGGCACGATGTCATTGGTGATAAAGGATATTGATTCGATTATGAATAAATTTACATCTTAATCGACGTTGAATTGAATCGGATGCTGAAAACGTTGTACCCATGGAGGGGAATTATGTTAACTGAACAAATTGAAGCAGTATTAGCGAGTACCAATCCAGTTAGTGATGATTTACTTGCACAGATGTTAGCCAATATTGGTAATCCGAACCCCAAATTACGTGATGAAGTAATTTTCAACGCGTGGGGGGAATTGATTAGCAATAATCGCCTTACGGATGAGCAATTACACGCGCTCTTTTTACAAATCTATCAAGACCAGCGTTTATTTATTGGAATTGGTGGTGAAGAATCGGATGCGGTTTTTACACGTTCATTTACCGCTTTATTGCTGATGCTCCTGGTTTATCGCCACTTTGAAAACCCTTGGTTAAATGATTCTGAAGCGGAATTATTAGCAGAAATGGCCTTGGATTATTTAAATCAAGAAACCGATAAGCGGGGCTTTGTTACTGATAAGGGATGGGCGCATGCTTTTGCGCACGGGTCGGATTTTTTGGCAAGCGTCGTTGCGTTGCCGTCATTCGATGAACAAAAGGTTGGGCGCGCTTTAGCGGCATTAGACCGTGCTTTATTGGAATTTGGGCCATTCACGGCTGGTGAAGAAGGGCGCCTTGATAATATTTTGATTAAGCTCATGGGTGAAGATTGGCTACTAGAAGACGAACTCTTACAGTGGTTAGATGGGCTATTAGAGCAAGTGCAAGGCGACTTTACCAAGGAAGAAGCAATTTCAGCGTTTTTACGTTCGTTCGTATTTAAAACTGATTTTGAAGGTCTAGCGAGCCAAGAATTTAATCAACGTGTTAATGCATTTTTGGAAGACCGGTATAAGCGCACCGGTGGTTTATAAAAAATAAATAAAAAAAGCTCGATTGTCTACTTGGGGAGACATCGAGCTTTTTAGGTTGGCTTAGAAGGTATACCGCCGCTGGGTGTATTAATAAATTTATGTACTAAAAAAGTGATTAAGACCGGCGTCCTAATCACTTTTACAATTATTTGTGGAAAATGAAGCTAAAGATGCTCTTGTGTTCAACAGGGTGAACCATGGCAGCATTATAATTGAAGTTTGCTGAACGGTTCATATCTGCGAAAACAGTTGGATCGACGATTGAGCCTACTGCCATTTTTGGACCGTTGTTGTGAATGTTGTTTGTCATGATTAATTAATTTCCTTCCGTGTTGGTTTCGTAACTCTATGTATTTATTATAACTAGTACCACACAAAGTTGCTTGTGAGTACGATAGTAGTTCAGTGAGAGTTTCATGAGCGTTGCATGGGCACTTTCTCCTGAATTAAGACACAAAATGGGCAACTGCTCACAAATGGTATTCAGCAAGACAAAACGGGCAAAATTTGGCCATCATGAAACCTTCACGCTTTGTTCCCGGAAAAATAACGGCAACGGCTTATAATAAGGCTAATGCATATTGCAAACAGAAACGGAGGTAGCCACATGAATGGCAATCAGTATTACCACAAACACATCGATAAGGTGATTGATAAGTATAACGAACTCATTCAATTGGTCACGCAAAGTTCATTAAAACCAACGGTGGTGTCATATGAAAATATCTTGGCCGGCTTTGATTTTTTAATTGGCCGCGAACCTGAAGGCTGGGGCTGGGTTGGTAACTGGAACCGGCGCGAATTACAACGCTTGCGGCTGGGGATTGTGAAGGAAAACGGTTTTCGGTCGGAACAACACAAGGGTGAAGTGATTGATTCACTGGAATTGTTACGGGCTAAGTATGAAGATGTTGGTGGCGGTTTAATGCCAACTGATCCGTTTGACCAATAGCGCCAAATTTAGTGGGCAACATCTGGTAGCGGCTTGGGTATGAAAGTATTGTGATAATGCCTTGTTCGGTGCGTGGCGCTAATTAATGATTTGAAAATGTAAAAAAATTTCTGAAAACCCTTTACATACTTTTTGTAAGAGTTTATACTTACTAATTGTTAAGAAGTTATATGGAAATTAAAGGGAGATTTATAAACATGAAAGATACATTTTTAAACATTGAAAAGAACCGTCGCACAATCTACGCTTTGGGTAAGAACGTGGAATTGTCAAACGACGAAATTGAAAACTTGGTTAAGGATGCTATCAAGGAAGCTCCTACTGCTTTCAATAACCAATCAACACGTGCAATTGTATTGTTTGGCGCAAAGCATGACGAATTCTGGGACATCGTAGTTAACCGTTTGCACGACGAAGTTCCTAACGAAGAAGTTTACGCTAAGACTGTTTCTAAGATTGACAGCTTCAAGGCCGCTTTCGGTACTGTATTGTTCTTCACTGATACTGATATTGTTAAGTCATTCGAAGAAAACGTACCATTGTACGCTGATAACTTCTACGACTGGTCAGAACAAGGTATCGGGATTGCAAACTACGCATTCTGGTTGGCATTGACTGACAACAACTTGGGTGCATCATTGCAACACTACAACCCAATCGTTGACGAATTGGTTGCGGATGCCTTCGACGTACCTGCTAACTGGCGTTTACGTTCACAAATGCCATTCGGTTCAATCGAAGCCGCTGCTGGCGACAAGGATTACATCCAAGACGACGAACGTTTCCGTGTACTTGGCAAGTAATTTAGTTTAATATAAATGATAAATCGCTATCCAAAGTAAATTTGGATGGCGATTTTTTTGTGGTATGCTGGGGCATTGAGGTGGGATAAAGCAATATGTATAAAATACTCCAAAAAGTCATAAAAAATTCAAATATCTAAGCTTTAATGAATATATTCAGTAATTATTATTGGGTGTTGGACGTGTAGATGACATTAATCAAGTTACAGCCACTAAAGATTGTGGTGTAATTCCAGATGGATTTGATAGTTGCCAGATGATTAAGGAGCACATTATGAAAAAGAAAAACGTTCTTTTAGGAGTATTAACAGTTATTGCTGGTGTGTCTTTTGTTAGTAGTGTTTCCGCTGCGAATATTGCTAAAAGCTACATCACATCTAAACCAACATATGTGAAAGCCAAGCAAAAGATTGCGGTAGGGTACACTGGAAATAACGGAAAGAAGAAAGTTTACGTTAAAAAAGGAACGATTCTTCGAGTAAACCCAAGTAAAAATGCGAAAGGGGTTCCAACGTTTAGTTTTGATGCTAATACGTTAAGCTCAACACAGTTGAATAAGAAAAAAATTAATGTGACAACAATTGTAACCGCTAAGAAAAAATATTTTGCAATTGTTAAGCCTAAAACAAATAGTATAAATGGTTGGCAGTTCCGGAATACAGGTGCAAAATTAACAATAAGTGATTTTGAAGAATGGCAATACACACCAACATTTTCGATTACGACTGATGGCAAATCATTGAAATATGATAATGATGGTGAAATATCTGAACACAAAATTATTAAGATGACGAAAAAGGGTTCCAAATATACGGTTATCTATAAACAAAAATTACCAAATTTTAAAAATATAAAAAGCTCAAAAAATAAGGGAACGTACAAACTCACAATACAAAATAAATTTAAAAAGGCTTATCCATTTAAAAATATTAGTGCCGAACATTTAGCACAAATTCTCGATGCTGGTTATTCTATCAGTAAGGAAGATAAAAAAATTGTGATTTATCAGTATAAAATTAATGATAAGACGCTTTTTTCGAGACGTAATTTACCACAATATGGACAGTTTGTTTAGCATAATTTGTTATTAAAAATGAATCACACACTGAAAACTGCATTGAATCCGGCTCTATTCCGTCTGACGTGGGTTGGGCGAAATTAAGCTTGTGAAATAACCCTGGAATCTTAACGGATTTCGGGGTTTTATTCTGTCATCAATTTAGTGAATTGTGATGTTAAAACGTGTTTATTTAATAATTGGAGACGAATTCGATGGAAGAAGTTAGCGGGTTTAGCGTAACCATAGGCGGTCCGTTTCATTTGTTTGATACGTCGATTAATGCCTTCAATACGCCCGTTACTGGCTTTAACTCTAAACGATTCAATGATGCCACGTCTGTATTTCTTATAAGTTTTGATGACCGTATCCATGGGCGTGCCAGTAGTTTTATAGTTTTTAAGTAGCGCGACGAATTCATCTTCCTTGCGGCTGTTTACGGCCCGTAAAATAAGCTGATAGATTTCGCAAGCAATGCCCAAGTTTGGGCATTGGGTATAGACCTCATCAAGGATGTCGATGGTGAAAGCGTATTGATTAATGCCTTTGAACCAGCGCGATGCGAAAATATCATACTTTGACTCGTTGGTTAAGAAAAGTTTCCAGTTGGACTTGAGAATTTTGTAGATTCGAGTACGGTTGTCGACAGTGTTTTGGTACCCAGTTCGGACAGATTGAACGGCTTTCATCGCCAGTTGGACAGTATGAAAGCGGTCGATAACGACCTGTGCGTTAGGAAACATCCGCCGGACAACAGTTTGATAGTTGGCGTTCATATCAGTGACCACAAGTTTCACACATTTACGATTTTTTAACGAGAAATTCGCCAAATAGCCCCTAACTTTAGCGTTCGTGCGCTCTGGGAAAATCTCGATAAAATCAGAATTCGAGCCATTGATCATTTCGAGCCGTAGCGATTTCATGTATTGAACTTCATCAATACAAATAACTGGTGGGAGTTGTTGTTCATAGTTTGGCCGGTAACGGTCAGCTGTGGCGTTGAGAAGTTTATGAATCTTAGTGTGTGATAGTTTGAGGATATATGAAATCAACTTGGCTGAGATATCAAATCGTGCGAGGTCGAGTATTTGAAGCAATAAAGGGCGTGTAATTTTAGAATTGTCCCGTAAATCATGGGATTGGGCGACAACAGTACGGGCGCAGCCGTTACACTTATAACGTTTTTTGTCGAGATGTAGGACTTGATGATAACCGTTTGTGGAAGGCAATACGTGAACCGAATATTCCGTGGAATGGCGATACAAACTTGAATGAGCACAGTAAGGGCAACATTCAGGCATAACATCAAGCGTAGCGGCGTAATTAAGGGTTGCGTAATCATGTTTGTCATTCTGAGTAAGATAGTTGAACTCACCATCATCAGTAATGTGAAAATTGAAATTTGGGTCTGTTAATCCAGTGGCACGTAAGATAGAATTATTAGTGGGCATATGTCGTATTTCCTTTTCTGTTTGTGTGAGAACTTCAGAATAACAAGGAAAGACGATGTATGTCTTTTTATTTTGGGAAAAGTTTGTGAAATTTGAATACCAAAAAAGCGTGAGATATTGAAATCCCACGCTAAAAAAAATACAGCCTTGAATCCTTGTACTTAAGGGTTTGGGAGCAGTTTTTTTGCAACCATGTGCAGTAAAAAGATCTCAAAAGATGATATTAAAAAGGTGGCTGTGGAATAAACGCAAAAATAGTCCTATTTCGTCTGATGTGGGATTTATAAAATGTGATGAGATGTATGATGCCACTGCCTGCTCAAACTAACGAAGAGGCTGGAAACAGGCTGGACTTTAGCTCGCACCGTGATGGCATAATCAGTAACGGTGTTCGTTACTGATTATGGATTTGTGAAAATGGTTACCGCATTAGCGAACCAAGCTTCGCAAACATTTGAAGACCGCACTGTGGCTTCAAATGCTTGTCTTCCATCACGGTGTCCAGACTGGTTCCAGCCTTGTAGTGGGAATCAATCTGAGACACATATCCAAATTCCACGCTAGAAAAATTTTAGCCAAAAATAGTAGTGGGCTAAGAATAAACAACAGCTTACTTGAAATTTGTCTAATACAAACATGTATGTCGCAACAAAAATCACGTTTGTTTTTCTTTTATCGAAGTAGTTGGTAAAATTTTGATATAATAGAGTAATTAAATTAAAAATTGAGGAGTATGTTACGTGAGATTCGCGCAACAGCAAATGATTGATGACTGAAAATTTGAAAATTGCTGTGGTTGGGGCAGGGATTGTTGGTGCAACAACGGCATATTACTTGAAAAAACATTTACATGCGGACGTGGTGGTTTTTGATGAGGCAACTGGTCAAGCAACGAAGGCATCAGCTGGGATTATTTCGCCATGGCTTTCTAAGCGGCGCAATAAGCGTTGGTATGAATTGGCCAAGGACGGTGCGGCGTTGTATCCAGAATTAGTAACGGATGCAGGGTTAACAACGGCGGCCTATCGACAAAATGGAACGATTATTACGCGATCAACGAAAGAAGATTTGACCGAATTATTGACGTTGGCTTTGACGCGTTCGATGGCAGCACCAACAATGGGGCAAATTCGGACATTGTTGCCTGCCGAAATCACTGAGCTAGTTCCTGGGGCAACGAATGTGAAGCCAGGCGTGTTTATTAGCGGTGGTGCTGAAATTGATGGGGCTGAATTTGTCCGTGAATTATTGGCTGCGACAGATATTGATGTGCAAGAACAGGCAGTTACTTTAACTGCGACAGGTCAAATTGACGGCGCTGAACACTTTGATAAAGTTATTTTGGCCGTGGGCGCGTGGCTGCCTGCGGTGTTAGCGCCGTTGAATTTAGACGTGAAGGTTCGGCCACAAAAGGGACAATTGTTGGAACTTAAGGTACCCGCATTCAGTGCGGATATGCAACAACCGGTCTTAATGCCCGAAGGCGAACGCGACTACATTCCAGCCGGCCATGGTAAATTAATCATGGGTGCCACGCATGAAAATGACATGGGTTATGATTTGACGGTAACCGACGAAGTTAAAAAGGATTTGTTTGCTAGTTCCGTCCGGATTAATCCGACACTACGTGAAAGTGATATTACGGGTGTTCGTGTCGGCACGCGGGCGTATACCGAAGACTTTGCGCCGTTTTTTGGCCCATTGCCAACGAATACTGATGTGCTGGTAGCTAGTGGTCTAGGTTCATCTGGCTTAACGACTGGCCCATTGATTGGTAAGTTATTAGCTGAGATGGCAACAGGGACAACGATTGACGTTGCTAAATATACAAAGCCAATTGAAAACTATATCCAACCTGAATAGGAAGTATAATAAAAAGTCCAGTAGCCGTGATGACTGCTGGATTGGGTTACATTGCGTGAAGCGCTTGATTCGCCAGATTGTGTGCGCCATGATTGTCGCGTTCGGGCAACCATTGCGAAATAACCAATGAAAATTGATCCTGGATGGCATTAATTTGGTCAACGTAAGCTTGAAAATTTTTGGCGTAGCCGGTTGTTAGGCTATTATCGACGATTTTACTGTCGGTAAAAAAGAAGATTGATTCGTTTGGCTGGGCATACTTTGGTAATTGTTGAAAAGCAATGAGGGCGGCGGCAAATTCTGCCTCGTGATTACTCATTTGTCCCAGTGGAAATTTTAGTTGGATTTGTTCGGTGTCGGTAACGACGAGCACGCCGGCTGCACTCGGACCGGGATTCCCGCGCGTCGCTGCATCAGTATATAATTTAATCATATAGAAAACCTCGAGGTGAGTTATTTGAAACCTATACAATCATTTTACCAACCGAGCGGCCTAATGTGTATCGTTAGTTGGAGTTGGGTCCTCTGCATTGGGTTACTATCATTAATCATTCAACTTGAAATTACCCACTTTAATTTCTGGTCGGCGGTGACCTTAGTATTATTTATTTTGTTGGTGATTACCGCAATTAAACGCCGCACGATTTACGTTGACAATAATAAATTGTTTTTGGGGCGCATGTTTTATCATTTTGATACCGTTGATTTAGCCCAATTAAAAGACGTTGTTTTTACGAAACATCAAATCAAATTTACGTTGAATGGTGAAAGGTACCAATACTATGTTGGTGCGGCCGTTTTAGATCAACTCCGGCGACAATTAAATAATTAATGAGGGAAATTCATTCCATGAAGAAAAAATATTTAGTACGTGATATTATCATTGCGATAATTGTTTTAATTGGTGACCAATTATTAAAGGTCTGGATTCAAGGTACGCAACTAGGTGTCCACGGCCAAACCTTAGTCGAACAAAAATTAATTCCCGGTGTCATCAGCTTAACTAAGCTACATAATGATGGTGCTGCTTGGAGCGTAATGTCGGGGCGGATGTGGTTCTTTTATGTTGTTAGTGCGATTGCGATTATCGTGTTAGTTTACATTTATCGGCAAACATATGGGCATCGCTGGTTTAACATTTCATTAGCGCTCATGATTGCAGGAACGCTGGGTAATTTAATTGACCGCGTACGGCAAGGATTTGTCGTGGATATGTTTGATTTACAATTTATTAACTTTCCCATTTTTAATATCGCTGACGTGGCCTTAACGGTTGGTGTAATTGGCTTGTTTATTGGGATTTTGACGGATCGGGAGATGCAATAATGGATGAAACAACTGTGATTATCACCGACCAGACTGGCCGTATTGATAAAGTTTTAAGTGAAGAATTTGCTGATTTTACGCGCTCACAACTCGCCGATTGGATTAAAGCGGGGTTAGTGACGGTAAATGGTAAGACCGTGAAAACAAAGTATGCCGTGAAAAATGGTGATGCGATTGTGATTAATCCCCCAGCACCCGTTGAATTAGATTTGACGCCGCAAGACATTCCGTTAGATATTGTGTATGAAGACGATGATTTGTTGGTGGTTAACAAACCCCAAGGCATGGTTGTGCATCCGGCTGCCGGTCATGAAGATGGAACGTTAGTGAATGCGTTGCTTTTCCATAGTCCACTTTCAACTATCAATGGCACTTTTCGACCAGGGATTGTGCACCGGATTGACAAGGATACCTCAGGATTGTTGATGGTCGCTAAGAATGACAAGGCACACCAAAGTTTGCAAGCCCAATTGAAAGCAAAGAAGAATTTGCGTGAGTATATTGCGTTAGTGCATGGCAATATCAAAGAAGACCGGGGCACGATTAATGCGCCACTTGGGCGTTCGACAAATGATCGCAAGAAACAAGCAGTCGTCAAGGACGGTCGCGACGCAGTGACCCACTTTGAAGTGTTGAAACGCTACGAAGGGTATACTTTAATTAAAGCCATTTTGGAAACTGGGCGCACCCACCAAATCCGGGTTCACCTAGCATACATTGGCCACGCTCTAGCGGGTGATCCACTTTATGGGCCTAAGAAAACATTGGCCGGTAATGGTCAATATTTGCATGCCAAGACTTTAGGATTAACCCAGCCAACGACCGGGGAAGAATTGGTCTTTGATACGCCATTACCAGATTGGTTCCAAGCTGCTTTGGGCAAGTTAAAACCAGTTGATGACGGTAATGAAATTGACGTTAGCAGCTTATAGTTACAACAACCAAAAAGATTGATTTATTAGGCATTTAAGTGTACATTTGTAATAGAAGATTTTCCTTAACTTCGTCCAGAGAGACGAGAGGATTTCAAATGTGCTTTGACTTTGAAAACACCACTCGCCAATTTTTGACGGGTGGTGTTTTTTAGCTCTATTCCTTCTGCCGTGGGCTTGAATAAACTTGGCCACTACGTGCCAACAAATTGCTTGGTGCACCACGCTGGAAGCAACCTCCCAAGCCAAAATGCGGTCTTGGGAGGTTCGGATAAGCTGGGAGTCTAAGGAATAAATTCCTAAGACTCCTCATCTTACCCTCAGCGGAAATATGTGCTGCACACATATTCCCCCAGTCGCGGTGTAAAGGCTGCGCCCACCAAGCAATTTGCCGGCACTCCGTTAGTTAGTAATAATGCTCAGGCTAGAAAAAAGTCGTTGGTGGGCAAATCGAGCAGATTGGTTATCACTGATTTTGTGATGTGCTCAAACTAGTGGCTAGGATATATTCCGTGATACGTGAGTGCGCTTAAACAAAAGCATAGAAATGAGAATCCCACGTCAGCCGGAATAGAGCCTATTTTTTTGATTCAGGAACCAAATTGCGCTGAAATTTACATGAGAATGAGCATATAAAATGCAACTCAATAGGAGGACATGATGGCAAAACAAGTAGTGGACGCAATGGCAATGCAACGGGCATTGACACGGATTACCTATGAAATTATCGAACGTAACCGGGGGATTAACGAATTAGTGTTAGTGGGAATTAAAACACGTGGGGTTTATCTCGCTAATCGGATTGCTGCGCGTTTACAACAGCTTGAAAATACTGAAATTCCAGTTGGTGAATTGGATATTTCGCATTACCGTGATGACGTTGAAAACCCTGATCACGGAATTGTTGACATTGATGTTGATTTAACCAACAAGCGCGTAATTTTGGTCGATGATGTGTTGTATACTGGTCGGACAATTCGGGCAGCTTTGGATGCAATCATGGATAACGGGCGCCCCGCAAGCATTAATTTGGCTGTGCTGGTTGACCGAGGACACCGTGAATTACCAATTCGGGCGGACTTTGTTGGTAAAAATATTCCAACGGCGCAAAACGAACGTATTAAAGTTGAAGTCGAAGAAATTGATGGCTCAGATGGTGTTTATATCGGCGAATAATCACATTTTGAAGATTCAACTGAAAGGAGCGTTGCGTTAATATGAGCAATCGCTATTTAATTTTAGCTGATGGTAGTACCTATGAGGGGGTTGGTTTTGGTTCACGTGCCACGACATTTGGGCACGTCGTATTTAATACATCCATGACCGGCTATCAAGAAATTATTACCAATCAGATTTATCACAACCAAATAATTATTTTTAGTGCACCAACAATTGGTGCGGCTGGGATTAATCATGATGCATATGAGTCAATTATGCCAACTGCCAAAGGGGTCATCGTCCGCGATGTGGCATCAGTTTCGACTAATCGGCAAAAGCGTATGAATTTGAATGAATTTTTGACGCAACATAATATTCCCGGAATTGCGGGAATTGATACGCGGGCATTAATTCGGCATTTGCGTGAAACTGGTCCGCAAAAGGCTAGTATCGTTGATTTTCCCGACGACCACGCATTTGACCAATTAAATGCCACGGTGCTCACTAATCAACAAGTTGCTGCTGTGGCGACACCACGCGCATATCCGAACCCAGGGAATGGGTTGACGGTCGTCGTGATTGATTTTGGCTTGAAACATGGGATTCTGCGCCAGTTGGGGCAACGGGATGCGGATGTAACGGTCTTGCCATACACAACCGATCCAGAAGCAGTGCTGAGTCTGGATCCAGATGGGGTTATTTTTTCAACCGGGCCTGGTGATCCGCGCGATTTACCAGAATCCGTATTTGAATTAATGCGTGTCTTACAAACGCGGGTACCACTGCTTGGAATCGGGTTGGGGCATGAAATCTTTGCTTTAGCTAATGATGCCCAATTAATTGAATTACCATTTGAACATCATGGGACTAATCACCCCGTCAGTGAAGTTATTACGAACGCGCTGATGTATGTCAGTCAAGGAGCCGGTTACGCAATTGATCCGGTGTCAATTGATCATAATCGGTTGATTACAACACACCTTGATGTGATTGATGGTTCAGTTCAAGGGTTGCGGCACCGGGATTTCCCTGCCTTTTCAGTGGCCTTTTTCCCAGATTCTGCCCCAGGACCTCTAGAAGCAACCGATGTCATCGATGATTTCTTTGACATGATGGATACGAAGGACAGGTTCTAGCTGATGTTGAATAAAAAAATTAAAAAAGTTTTGTTAATTGGTGCGGGCGCTAATGATTTTGGCCGTGAGTCAGAATTAGATACGGCGGCCTACCAAGTGATTGATGCTTTCAAACAGTTAGGGATTGCGACCGTCTTAGTTGATGACAATCCATATTCCTACGCGTTGGAAAGTGACCACACCACGGCCTATATGCGGCCATTGACGATGCGCAGTATTCAAGAAGTTATTGATCTTGAGCACCCTGATGCCGTTTTTCCGGCCGTTGGTGGTACGACCGCATTTCGTTTAGTCGAAGAATTGATGCAAAATGATGATAATGAAAAGCATATTTCATTGTTAGGGGTCAAACTAAACACGGTCTCAATGATTAACAATCCAGGTTTGTTGAATGAACGTTTACGGGCAATTAATGAACCTGTGATTATGTCACAAGTCGCCAATTCGATTGAAGCGGCGTTTGATATTGCGCGGACTGTGGGGTTCCCGGTTATTGTTAAACCGGTGGCACCGCAGTTTGAGGCCAGCCGCCAACAAGCTAATGATTCAGATGATTTGGATCGAGCGCTGACAGTTGCTTTCCGCCAAAGTTTGACGAACCAAGTTGTGATTGACCAAGGCATTAACGGGTTGCGTGAAGTTGGTTTGGAAGTTATGCGTGATATGCGTGACACGAAGATGTTTATCGGGGCAGTCGAGGATATTGATCCAATTGGTATTCATGCGGCTGACTCAATCATTGTTAGTCCCGTCCAAACGTTGACCGACCGCGAATTCCAACGCTTGCGTTCATCAGCATTTCGGATTATGCGCGCTTTGAATATTGTCGGCCTAGCCCATATTCAATTTGCCCTTGATCCAAAAACTGATACGTACTTTATTATTAAAGTTAGCCCATATTTTGACATGACCAGTGCGTTGGTCGCTCGTTCAACCGGGTATCCGATGGCATTAGTGATGGCCAGTGTGGTCTTAGGAATTCCACTGACTAAAGTACGCTTACCAAGTGTCTTTGCCAAAAAGATGGCGATGATTGAACCTGTCATGGATCACATCGTTGTTCGGTTCCCTGTGTTTGCTTTTGGTGAAATCGAAAATGCCGGCATCCAAGTTAACCGTGAGTTAAACACGATGCAAAAATCAGTCGGGTCAACGATTGGGGTGGGGCGTTCGATTGAAGAAGCGCTGGAAAAAGCAATTCGGGCGGCGCACTTTAGTAATCGGAGCTTTTCACCAACGATTATGAACGCCGTGCCCGAAAATGATTTGATTCAACAATTAATTCACCCCCGTGATAATCGGGTCTTGCTGCTAATTGAAGCATTACGTCGGGGATACACGGTCGATGAGTTAGCTGAATTAACGAAAATTGATGAATACTATTTTTATAAATTACAGCACATTATGCAATTGGAACGCGATGTAGCTGAACATCCCGGCGATATTGGTTTATTGACGCAAGCCAAGTATTACGGCTTGTCGGATGGTTTGATTGCTAAATTATGGCATCAGGAATTTGATGACGTGCGCCGACTTGGGCGGGAAAATAATTTGGTACCAACCTATAAAGCAATTGAACCTTCAGCTGGTGAGTTCCCTGAAAATGTGACGTTATACTATAGTACGTTTGAGATGGAAAACGAATCGACCCGGTTGAGCGAAAAACCAGTCCTTGTGATTGGGACGGGGGCATTTCGTCTCGGGGATGGGGCGAGTGGGTCATATACGACCGCAGTTGTATTGGATGAGTTACGCCGTAATAACATTCGCTCGATAATTATGAACAATAATCCCAATGATTTGTCATTAACACCCCAGTTGGCAGATAAACAATATATTGAGCCTTTGGAAATCTCGGATGTGATGAATGTGGTTGAGTTAGAAGAACCAGCAGTCGTCATTGTGCCGGGGAATCGGATTAAATTAATTAACGCACTCCGTGATCGTAAGGTGAATGTCCGCGTCTTAGCTAAAGAAAAGTACAGCCCAGCCGGCCCTGCCAAAGACGTGCACGAATATGCCGCCAACTATTTATACGATGGTAACCAATTACGGTTAATTAGTTTAACGGATCACGTTCAAGGTAAATTAATGATGGACCATCAAGTATTGACGACTTATCTAGCCGAAAATGTGCCGTTGCCAACACTGGATTTTGACACACCGGGGCTGTATCAAGTTGTTAGTGAGCATTTCCCATTACCACGGGACGTGCAAGCAAGTGACATGCGGCCAATGCCATATGGCCAAGTCGCTTTCATGAACAAAATCACCGGTATTAATTGGTGGCGTTTAATTATTCGGATGTTCATCAATGCGATGACTGAAACGGATAAGACGATTTTAGCCAAATTACCACTAGTACCATGGCGTTATCAAGTGAGTGAATTAGTGGCTAACGATACCGATTTCTATCAACATCTCCAACCAAACGCAACGTTGGACACGACCCAGTTTGAAATGGGCGTTAGTGTGCGGATTGTGAAGGATTAGCGATTGTATTCCGTTTGACGTTGGAATAGGTCACTGCGTGCCAGCAAACTGCTTGGCGCACCACGCTGGAAGCAGCCTCCCAAGCCAGAGTGCGGTCTTGGGAGGTTCGGACAAGCTGGGACTCTAAGGGGATAAATCCCCAAGAGTCCTCATCTTATCCTCAGCGAAAATATGTGCTTCACACATATTCCCCCAGTCGCGGTGTAAAGGCTGCGCCCGTCAAGCAATTTGCCGGCACTCCGTTAGTTAGTAATAATTCTCAAACTAACAAAAAACATTGTGGCCCGAAGCGTATTGAAAACCAACTAAGCCGCTGAAATAATGCGCAAGTTTAATCAAACAATTCGTTGAGGTGCAGATTTAATCAAATCGGTTATCATTGATTTGGTTATGTGCTCAAACTTAGTACGTAAGGGTATGTTCACTCCGGTGGGCATATCTTTTTTTATTTGGCGCCATTCGCGTTATAATCTAAGTGTAAATATATATAGCTTGCTCTCATTCATGAAAGGTCGGTGGATATCATGAACGCACATCATGCCGCGTCCGACATTCTGAAAACATTGGGAGCAGATCCAGCAACAATGAGTTCTAGTAGCGAAATTGATGAGTTCCCAATAACCACGACGCAATTAATTAACGTGATTGATGAATTGTATGGGCGAAATTTACTTAATCAACAATGTGAAAAACATCAAGAACCATGTTTACCCGCGGATTCATTGCCGGTGCAAGCATTGGATGGGTGGTATGACAAAACGGCAGAACACACACTCCGTGATTTACTACATGATCCAAGTGTTAATATTTTCAGTTTGAAACGGATATTATATAATTTGGCAACTGAAGACCAGAAGTATATGGCAATTGCTTTGCACATCAAGCAGCGGGGTGGGCAGTTAGTCGTAATGGATGGCTGCCACCGCTTTGTAATTTACCGCGCGTTAGGTTTTGATCAACCGGTACCAATTCAAATTTAAGATTTTTGAAACGCCACCTTTTCACGGTGACGTTTTTTTAGTATACTAGAAGATGTACTAATATATTTCGGAGATATGGCAGAGCGGTAATGCAACGGACTCGAAATCCGTCGAACCCGTGTTGAGCGGGTGCGCAGGTTCAAATCCTGTTATCTCCTTATTGTTTGTGAATAATGTAAAACCCTTAGGAATGCTGTTATAGCAACGTTTCTAAGGGTTTTTGTTTGCTTCCGAACAGGGGAACATACTTGCGTTTTTTGTCTATATTTGTCCATTTTTGGCGCCGCTTGGCGTCGAAATGGCGCCGAAATGGAAGCGCCACGTTGGACAAAAGACAGAAAATATTTATAGATTAGCGTTATGCAGTGTGTTTGCAACTTTATCCAATCCCTCAATCGTCCCTAAATTGTATTCTTGGGTCATAGTAATGGTTGCGTGGCCAACATAATTCATAACATCACGTTCGTTCATTCTAGCACTGATAGCAAAGGTGACGAACGCATGGCGCATCATGTGCGTGATATTCATTCATAAGTTGAGTAGGTAGACAATACCGGCAATGACTAGCGCGACCGTGGTTAGTATAGTAAACAGTACAATGAGTTTATCTAGCATGTTTGTGGCTCCTTTATTGCTTGTAGTAGTAATATAGTCGTAAACTACTAAGCGATAACACTTGATAGCTTACGACCATACTACTATAATGGTTTTAGTAGTACGGTGTTACTATTAGAAGTAATGCAGCAAAGTTTTAACTAACCAAACTAAGACGGGTGCGACCGTCACTATTATTTCTAATAGTTGGTATAAGAACGATTGCTTTAAGTTGTTTACGCTGTCAAGCAACCGTTCGTTAAACGTCCTTGAGTGTGGGAACACATCGAAGGGCGTTTTTTGTAGTCTCATAGGGTCTCATGCTATGGTTAGTGGTAGTGAGGCGCGTAAGCTGTCACGTTAGTAGAGCGCGTTGACGTTACCGGCTTGCCTGCTAGGGTATGTAATACAGCGTAATAAAATTACGTTAGCAAAGTGAATCGAGTGGCGCGCTGAAATTATAGAAGTAGCTGCAAGTAAATTATAAGTGGGACTCGAAAATTATTCTTGTACAGGACCATGGATGAAATCAACGAATGATTAAGCAATGGCGTAGAAACAAAATCAAACATTACTAGTATTGAAAATGATAATCTGTTAATCTTAGGAAAAATATGTGTTTGAATGGAGTTACTGGATGGCTAAAACTGTCTTAAAAGTTTTCGTGATGGGGGTCTTTCCAATTGTTGGCTGGGCATATGGCTGGTCTCAGTATGAATTAGTAGGTGCGATTCTATTTACAATTGTTGCACTAATCACGGATTATTTGCAATTGAGAAGGTGGGGCCTTGATTCTAGCGGGGCTATGGGAGTACTGAATTTGATAGTGGGATTAACATTACCAATAGCTGCTTTCGTGTACGGTTTAATTAACTATGACATCTGGGTCGCTTTAGGCATTTTTGGATTTGTAGCAGTCCCGGTATTCTTGTTTTTGAGTGTATCAGACATTTAAACAATAATTTAGTAGTCGTCAATTTAAGTGGTGACGACTTTTTTATAGATGGGGAAACATAAATATTTTGAGCGGAAATGATAAAAGGATGATAACATAGAATCATAATCTAATTAAAATATAATTTTTATTGAAGGAGAATGGAATGACCAGTAAATATGGGATGTCGGAATTACTAGCACAGTTGAAATTAGTCGGTATCGAGCAAGGTGACTCAATTATTGTCCATACCTCAATGAAAAGCTTGGGATGGATATCAGGAGGGGAGCGAGCTGTTATTACAGCGCTTTGTACAGCAGTTGGTGAAGATGGTAATGTTGTGATGCCAAGCCAAACGCCAGAGTTATCAGATCCATCAACGTGGACCGAAGACCCAGCACCAGAAGCTGAATGGGATGACATACGAGACAGCATTATGGGATATGACAAGATGTTAACCCCAGTGATTGGACAAGGTAGGGTTGCAGAATTATTTCGGACATATCCAAATGTTCTTAGAACCGAGCATCCATTGGACTCATTTTCCGTTTGGGGTAAAGATGCAGACGAAATAGCCACGCTTGATAATTATGATTTTCCATTTGGTGATGACGGGGTATTGGGAAAGTTGTATAAGCATGATGCAAAAATAGTGATGATTGGCACGGATTTTGAAACTAATACATCGATACACCTAGCGGAAAGTCGATTAAACCGGGATGTAACGACAGAAATAGCCCCCGTTGAAGTAGGATCTTTCTTAGAACCACAGAAACAACTGATTGAATTTAAAAATGTGGCTTTGGATAGATACGAAAACTTTAAAGCCATCGAAACGGCATTTCTTAATACAATTGAAAACAAGCGAAGTATCAAATTAAATAATGGGGAATTACGAACGTTTAGCATGCGAGATTGCGTGGACTTCGCATTTTCGTATTTAAAAAAATTAGATGCAGAACAAACTAAAAAAAACGCCTAAGGGCGGTTTTTTAGTTATTCATAAAATCTTTTCAATCAAAATAGGGATAGGTTTTGTTAAAGAAGTGAGCAATGCATTTTTTGTGTTGCTCATTTCTAATTACTTGAATGTAATCTTTTTCATATCAACTCTTCCTTTCGGTGTTACAGACCTGATAAAAAACAATTGTTGTTGTGTGCCCACGTATCTATGATTACAAGGCGTTTAGTGACTTCCGCTAAATATATTTCATCAAGCCCATTTTAAAGCCCTTTTTTAAACAGTTCTTGCAGCGTTTCACCGCCAACTTCATTCAAATACGCACTCACTAACCCATCATACACAACATGTCTATCCTTCAAATAGACCATATGCGTATCGTTTATTTGAATATCATCATATTGGTGTGTTGCTAAAATTACAGTTTTCCCGCTTTTAGTTAACCCGTACATAATATTCATGACCTTATTAGCCATATTAGGATCTAAATTGGCTAAGGGTTCATCAAAAATATACATGTCACGCGGAACTATCGAGCTAATCCAAATTGTAACTAACCGCCGTTCACCACCCGATAAATCACCAAATCTTTTATTCCAATTTTGTTTAATTTCTGCCGGTAAGGTCAAATTTTCGACACACTCAATTCCTGCAATATCGTAAACCATTCGAACCATATCTTGAATAGTGGCATCACTCATAAACGGCACGCCTTGCGTTTGGTATATAATTTCTTTATTCGTAGGAAATCCAATAAACTCAATTGGTCGATTATTATCCAAATTTGAAATTAAATCTAACAACACCGTTTTTCCGATCCCATTTCGCCCAACTATAATATTCATCATTGCTGGTTTAATATCCAGACTAATGTCATCAAATAACAACTGTTTGCCAATACTATACGAAAAATTTTTAATTTCCATTTTTTCTCCCATTTAAGCCCTTGAATATCTTGAGGAAATCGGTATTTTGTTAATTAGCACACCGCCGAGTAATGAATAGAGTACCATAACAACTAAAATAGCTAATACGTCATTAGTTGACATTACTTGACCAGACACCATGAAATCACCCAAATTGAGTACTAACGTTGTAACAAAATAATATGCATCCAGAGTATTCAATATTATGTTGAATATTAAATTATTTGTTTGTACGTTTAACAGTAATAATCCAAATAACAAATACCCCGTTAAATATATCGACATAGTTGCCACTGGAACTCTCAAAAAGAGAAAAATTACACTTCCAAGTGCGACAATAACATCAGCGCTAATTGCTACTATTAGCGCCATTGTTAACACAAGTAAACTAAAGGATTTAGTCATTACAAAGAAAAAAAGGCAAAATAACAATATTTGAACAAGGCTGCTCAACACTACAACTATAAAATTCGAAAATAATATATATTTTTTATCGCCAACAATAGAAGTAAACACCTTCAAAAAATTATTTTCACGAGTTGATATTAAATTACTAATCCAGCCATTTAATACTGCGCCAACAATAATATATGATAAATACGGCGATAGAAACACGATGCTATTCATTGTATCTGTACTATGATTTTGAGTTGTTGCTAACATATATAACAAGTAACCAACTGGAAATAGCAACGTGTAAATAAATGATGTTTTATTTGCAAAAAGTAATGCAAATTGAAATCTCGTGATTGCCTTTATTTTTTTCATGCTTTTTCCTCTCATTTATAAACCCATACGCCAATTGAAATATTTACCGTTCGAACACTTGTATAATAGTTCTTTAATAAAAAGTGTTCAATAGTTAATTTGTTCTAATAATCACTTATTGTATTCTAATTGTCAACCGCAAAAGGTAATCTGTTCATCTTTAACTTTTGCGGCTGACAATTAGCACCTTAAAGATACCTTTTGTAGTTACAGTTGGCGTGGCCGATACATAGCTGCAATGTGGATTTCTCCGGCGTTCTTAATAATCGGATATATACCGTCCCAGCCGGAATTATTAACAAACTAAAAAGCCTAAATTCATTAAACGTTGCGATATTATATAAATAGTTTAACAACTCCGCAGATGGAATACGAAATATATTTTAGGGGGTGTATTTTAGTGGTTTTTTGAAATTTAGCATAAAATACGGCAAAAATGCAGTGATTTTGGGTGTTTTTGCCTAGTTTGGGCTGATTTTTGGTAAAACCACTAGAATAAGGGGGTAAAAATATAATTTTCAATTTCGTACATAAAATATTAAGATTAGATTATCAAGTAATCACATGCGGGTAAGTGAATGACACGTATGACACGTCAATGACGGGTAAATGACGGGTAAATGACGCATAAATTGGGGTACGTGTCATAGTCACAAACTCAGTGGTCGCAAAGGCTCCAGTAAGCAATATGACAGGTAAGTAACTTTTTTGGTCTAATAAATGTGTGTATATGTATAAGAGTAAAAGGTTAGCCAATTTTGGGCCTGACGTGTCATTTGATAACAGTGACGGGTGTGACGGGTCAGTGACGCGTAAATGACGTGTGATTTGGGGTACGTGTCACCGCCTTGAACCTAATAGTATCAAGGCATTGTAAGTTTGTAGTGACGGGTAAGTAGCCTTTTTCATCTAATAAATGGGTGTATATGTATAAGAGTAAAAGGTTAGGCGATTTTGGGCCTGACGTGTCACGAATTGGTTGAAACGTTGATATTACTGGGGTTTGAGCGTGACGGGTGAGCAGAATTGAGGTGTCACAGGACGTGTCACGTGATAATTAAAGGGTAGGTGGCTGTCAGATAAAAGCAAGCCTAATTTAAAATTTAGCTGCAAATATCAAAGGCTGTCTATTAGCTGTGTTTGCATGACATGAATATGATTTTATTGTGAGTATATCCAGCAGGCAACATAGAGGATTAGGGGCGCAGTATAATGTGTGTATGGGAAACAATACAGATGGAGGTGAGAAACTTATGACAAAGCTATTACGGAACAGTTTATTATTATTACCACTAATTATTAGCCTTTTTGCCATACATGTTTATGCTTCTCCAATTTCGACTAACCCAACTAATGCAACAAATATTACTGGTAATTTCACGCCAACTAGCGCAATTAATATCCCTGGCACAACAATAAGAAAAGACGAATCAAATGGGGCGCAAAAATTGGCGCTTAAGACCAAATCAAATATGCCCGGATCAAATAAATCATATACTCCTCCAAAATATAGCTATTTTAAGGTGAAAGTAATTCTGCTGGCTGTTTTGGGTTTTGGATTTATAGTAATGATGTGGTTGTTTCTAATAGTGAGAAATAGCAAGGAACCCAAAATTAAAAAAGTGGATTTTGGGGTAAACTCAGTCGCGCTTAAACCGATTAATGAAAATAAAAAATTATGTGATTTTACCGCAAAACATTTCAATTTTTTAGTATTCATAATTACAATATTATTATTTGGTTTTTCAGTACGTCAATTAATAATCCAAGCCACTGGGTTAGTGATTTCACTAATGTTACTTGCCATTACAAACGTAAAGTTAGCAAAAATTGATTATCTGTTTTATTTTTTAAATACAATTGAGTTTTTGTATGTATTGATTGTACTGATTAATAACGCAGCTGCTCCAGGGATTACATATTGGTAAATACAATATGCGTATCAGAAAAATAAATCCTGGGATAAGCCCGGATTACCAAAAGTACCTGAATATGGAGTTGGAGTTGTAATTTAAATCTCATTGACAAGTCCTGAAATTACTTCAAAATATTGGAAGTAATAATTTAAATTTTTCACATGAAGAGAATCTAAATATAATCAACTAAAGGAGGCCAAACTCATGGTAAATGATAGTCAAGAACGGCATCGATCGCAGGCGAAGCATAAGAACCCAAGAGCAAAGTCGACATTGATTATTGGGCTAGCCGCTGTTGCCCTTGTCGGTGGCGGAGTCTTGGGAGGTTATATGCTACGTGGCAATAATCAGGGTAAAGAAGAACCCCAAAAAGTTGCCTCAACGGTTTCAAATAAGAATGCAAACAACTCATCAAAAGCCATTGCTAGTCGTGATACGAGTAGTTCAACGACTTCACAAAAAAATGTTCCGGTCGATGCTCCAAAAAATTTGTCGGGCACTTATTTTGAACCAGCAACTGCTGACACGGCAACTGTAAATAAAAGCAGTGATGGTTCGTATGAGATTCACTATTCAACAGCTGATGGGCAAGTAACGGCAACCTTTACGCCTAAGTGGCAAGTTGGTGGTGGCGTTGTTTCGTCGGCCACGCCAATGAAAAAATCAGACGGCAACACAGCGTTTAAGATGGAAATAATGGTTGATTTCGCCGGCAGTAAGCCATTAATAATATTAACCATGACCGATGGGAATAAAGCTCACACACTAACTTTTAGAAGTGAAAAAGCCGTACTTACGGATGCGGATAATAAAGCAATTCTGGTAGGTGATTTATCGTCGTTTGCCGGCCAATATTCAAATGATGCGTTCGAGAAAGCAATTAAGGATTCAAACTACACTCTTGGTGGATATACTAAAAAAGATTATTTGGAAAATAGGACCACGAATTTTGATTTCATAACAAAAGACGGATATTGGGAAGGGGGTATGCATGCTAATTACACATTAGACAAAAAGAATTTACCTCAAAAAATTAAAGGATATTACAAAGTCAACTTATTGGGTGCCAATGCGATTGCCATTGTAGGTCAAAAAATCTCAATTTTACTGATTCCAGCAGGCGTTAAGGCACCAGACGGAAGTATTAGTGATGAAAAAAGGGTTGCTCCTGGTGTGGATAACCAGTTAATGATAAGACCTTATCATGATAAGTGGTGGGAGAAATAATTTTTGCGGTAGTTGTAGAAGAATAAAACGATTGGCATGGAATCTAGTGCGCTAAGTGCAGTTTAGACCTTGGCGATTGCCGACTTCAATATGACTTGAATTTTTTGTCAATCATACTTGCGATTAATAGTATTAACGCAAGTATTGTCAACATAATCCATATTGGTAACTTGAGATAAAACGACAGTGCCATCGTTAATGCGCCCAATATGCCAGTGATTGTATGTTTCTCCAATCAATTAAGAATAAGTTTTTGTATGCAGACGTTTCTGTTAATATTGTTGATTTTGATGTCTTTAGAATAACCCTTATGGAAGTCTTGTTGCTCAAACGAAAGCGCAGAAATTCCATACGGATTATATCTAGCGGCACCGCTTAGTAAACTTTAATCATACTGAGCACAAGCCTTTCTAAAATTTCCATACACTAACCTCACTCATTACGTTAGTGTATACTATGAAAATGTTGCGGTTGAGTGATTCTTTCCGGGTGAACTGCAACTAACTTAACAAGGTATAAATTCACGTTAATGAGTGCGTTTTATCGTCGTTAAGTGATGGGTCAAATTCTTGTAACAGGGCTATTACCGTGGCAAGGAATGCAGTGAAAATAAAAGCAACAACACCAGGTAGAACATGAAAAACAGTTTGTATCCCAATAAAGAAAATAAAGATACAAAAACAAAAAGTGGTAATTCGGTTATTGTTTTTTGAAGTCATTGTTTACGCTCCTTCAGTTGATAATACATTAAAAATATTGGGAAAAATTCGTTTGAATATTTTTAAAATAAAGAAGGCAATAATACCGCCAAGCGTATTTAAAATTAAATCATCAACATCAAACAATCTATTACTAATATAAAAAAGGTTCATTACAAGTTGAATCAATTCAATGGTTAAAGATCCAAAGAAGGCTATTTGGACTGCTGATTTAAAATTATTCAATTGTGGCCAGTAAAAAGAAATGAAAATTACTAAAGGAACTAGTAAAATTACATTTCCAACAATATTTATAAATCCGTAGTAAGTCATAGAATATTTAAATATTGCCATGGGGTTTAATTGAATAAAATATTGCCTACCAATGCCATATTTACTAATTATATTTGGCAGTTTGCCATTAAGAAAAACCGCTATAGGAAATATCGTCTGCCCTAAAAGCAAATAAATATACAACATAAAAGGTATATCCAATATCAAGGAAACGATAGCTTTTTGATGCTTCTTCTTATTTATTAATATAATGAGCCAAATAAACAAAATAACAGGCAAAGCAACCAGCGGTTTTAACAACAGGTTTGGCATAAAGTATTTATCTCCGATTTTAATCATGCATGGTACCTTTTAAAGAAACTTTTTTCGAATTTCCACCCCAGAACCAGAAATAATATGATCCGGAGGTTTTATCGGTTTTCTTAGAGAATTTCGCGGTTTTAGGATTACTTAAGTTAATAGTTTCAGTACCTAAATCAAGGTCTGCGAATAGTTTAGACCGGTAAAGTTGGACATACGCAGTCCCAGCCCCACTGCAGCTAGACACGGTAACAGAGACATGTTTTCCTTCACGAAAGTTATGATACTGATCGTTGTGGTCTCCTTTGACGATGCCACCATCCATATGTGTGGTCCACGAGACTGAATATTTATCAGAATTGGCACTAATTTCGGGAAGGGCGACTGAACTAGCAATAACCAATGACATTAATACGGCTGAAAATTTTGGTGTAAATTTAGTCATAATATAAATCTCCTTATTAGAAAATATTATTTGTTGAATAAATCTGAGTATACGCCGTTTTATTGTTATGTTTTGCACGTAGTACTTGCAATTGGATGATATGCAAGTACTACGTGCAAGATTGTGGTATTACTAAGTGAAGATGAGCATATGAAAAAAATCGTAATGAATCGATATTTAATTACCGGTGCATTACGATTTTTAGTTTTGAGGGAATGCTAATTATTTAATGTAGATATTTTTTCATTCAGTCTATTTTTCTACGTCAGAAAAAATCACATATCGAAATAGCAAATAAATATGGTCATTTAAATATTGAGGTGCATAAATTTACGGATGTACGTTTATTTATACAATTATTGGTCATTTAAAGGTTGTATAGTATTAACATAATAAGAAGATTTTACTGTAGAATATTAATACTTCTTGTGGGTTATTTTGAAGGAATAATCAGTAATCGTGTCTTACGGGTTACCGACTTGATTATGAGTTGAATTTTTTGTCAATCATACTTGGGATTAATAGTGTTAACACGAGAACTATTAATATAATCCATATTGGCAACTTGAGATAAAACGAGAGTGCCACCGCTAATGCGCCTAATATGCTAGTAATTGTACTAAGGTGCTTCATGTATATTTCTCCAACCGATTAAGAATATGTATATTTTTTAGGTTAGTAAAAAATGAGACATGAAAATCAATGAATCTAGTGACGAACTCAAGTGTGTGGCGCGAAGGCGTGTTTTTTGGGACGTAATACTTGTAATTGTCTAATATACAAGTAACACGCGTAAAGTTATGATAGTTCAGTATGCAAATAGCACGTATTTAATAAATGGAGAACGTAATATGGGGAATTTTCTGAAAAATTTAAGGAAGCAACACGGTTATACGCAAGAGGGGTTAGCGAAGGAGTTACACGTGACGCATCAACTGATTTCAGGTTGGGAGCACGATATGTATGACATTCCAAACGTTATGTTGATTGCCATTTCAAAGCTATATGGTATTACGGTTGATGAAATTTTGAACGCAGGCAAATGAATGGGATGATTAAAGCGTTGTATTGGTGATGGTGGTTGGATAAGTTGTGTTAGCTACAATGCTTTTCCCTGAATTATATATACCTAGAAATGGAAGTACCTTCCATATTGTAATGATAGGCTGTGAAGTATTTGAGTTTGACGTCTCAGAATAACCCTTATGGAGGTCTTGTTACCACATCAGAATGATGAAAATTTAAAACTGCGCCGAAACCTATACATATAAAGGTTCGGCGCAGTTTTGTTTTTTAATTTGAATAATTCAGGCGTTCTTGATTAACGCCCGGTATCAGTTGGCAAATGGATGTTTGATTGATTTGGCATTATTGGCCACTTCATCACCGTTTTTATCTTGGATGCTTAGATAGGTATGGTACGGAAGTTTGCCCCAGCTCGACATGTTTCTCTCATAAACGTAATAATACTTGGAATCATCCTTGAATTGCACAATTACATTATATCCGTTAACTACGTAATCCTTTTTCAACTTAATTGATTTGATTAGTGTAGGGCTCAAATGTTGCTCGTGTTGAATGAAACTTATAGCATCCTTTTTTGAAGCTTGTTTTTGCAGTGGAAAATTTATTGCCCATGCGATGCCAATAAAAAGGATAATTGTGCCGGTAATGATTGAGACTATTTTATGGGAGCGTATTACTGTTGGCATGATTCCTTTTCCTCTGATTTGCTTTTTATACTTACTTTACAGAACCACCGCTGACACCGAATTACTAATTTCATTTTATGTGCCTAAAGAACATACTGAAAGTGATGCTAGATTAGCTGCTTGTACGTCAAAAAATAGCTTTTTGAACATTTTTAAGTATACGCTCGTTTGTTGTGGTTTTTTGCACGTAGTACTTGCATTTGACTAATATGTAAGCAACACGCGTAATAAATGTGATATTATTATGTGAAACTAATCACAGCAACTGGGGAAATGGAAATATGGGTAATTTTCTGAAAAATTTAAGGAAGCAGCATGGCTATACGCAAGAGGGGTTAGCGAAAGAGCTACATGTGACGCATCAACTGATTTCAGGTTGGGAGCACGATATGTATAATATTCCAAATGTTATGTTGATCGCACTTGCAAAGCTATATAACATTACGGTTGATGAGATATTAAACGCTGGAAAGGATACCAATGAATAGACAAAGGTTTGGAACGCTTATCACGTTTGCGTTCATAATACTGGGATTACTCAATCTAATTATTTTTGGGGATGCAACCAAGTTCATGATCTTGATTGCAGTTGGAGTGGCAATGTATGTGTCATTTATGTCATCTAAATAGGGAAACACGGTGAGTTAGGATGTAATCAATCAAATTCGAAGAAGTAGGTTTTCAATTGAGCAAAAAGTTTATTTTGTTTTCAGTTCATTTGATTGAACTTGGTATTGGCTTGCAGTTTTTTTGTGTCTAGTTTAGTTTATAGGATTCAGTTTAAAGAGCAGTGAGCCGGTGGCGGTTCGCTGCTTTTTTGCCGGACAAATACCATAATTAAGGCCGCGTAATTGCGCATTTCACAGAATCTTCGAATTTACGTAACTTGATTGCAATCAAATGAATTACTAAAACTTGAGAATGCAACATTGTTGCAACGTTTAATTGGTAAGCTAAGAACATCAATAAAAACATAATAATTACGAGGAAAACAAATAAATGAAAAAATTACCTGTTTGTATAATGACCGCAGTGGTCTTCGCTAGTGCCGTGCTGTCACCAATTGCCAGTGTTATGTCTGTTAGTGCCGATGATGCCAATTCAGCGCAGAGCAGTCAAGCAACCACCGATAATGGCGTGGTTGCAGTTGCGGCGTCATACTTAAATGACAACAATATTAAGTATGTGGTAGTTAACAACACCAAAGGAATTTACTACTACCAACAACCGGATTTAACCACTGGGAAAGTGACTCCACTCGTGAAGGCGGGAACATTGATTCCGTTGGCTGCTAACCCAATTGTACAATCAGGTAACACGACGCGCTTGAAGACGGCTAATGGTTACTATATTTCGGGAAATACCGAATATGTGCAAGTCGTTGATGCCAATAAAGTCTTCATTGATAATCCAGGTAATGTCGTCGCGCAAAAAAATGTGACGCTTTACAGTGACGCTGAAGGTACTGTCGCGAAGGGAACGATCGCAAAAGATAGTTTGGCAACAGTAACTGCGGTTTCATTTGCAAGTACTGGTAAGGCCATGCTCCAAGTTAGCGGTGGCTACGTTGAAAACGACAAGAGTAATTTTAAAGTGATTACCGGTAAGTTGACCAATTACTTAACGGCCAACGCGTCACAAGTTATCTTGAAGAAGAGTACTAACGAATACGGTGATGTTAACTTGAAAAACAAAGTTAAATCATTGAAAATGGGTACAATTGTTAAGATTTCGGGCTTGGCATGGTCAAATGGTGGCACTCCCCGCTTGAAAATGGCGAACGGGCACTATTTAACCGCAAATGTCGCGAATGTGATTGTACCAACTAAAAATATTAAGAGCTATTATGTCACTAATCCTAAGAAGTTAGTTAGTGTTAAAAAAGTTAACGGTTACCGCGAAGTGGCCGCCCCAGCTTCTTCTAAAAACAATGGTTTTGCAGCGGGAACATACTTTACAGTTAAGGCTCTCGAATATACTAGCGCAGGCGTACCACGTTTTAAGTTGAGTAATGGTTTGTATGTGACAGCGGCGAAAAAGTCATACCGGACGAAGCTTGTGAAAACGATTAGCAACTACTGGACGATTAAGCTTGGCAAGACCAAGTTGGTAAAGAAACTCTACTTGTATAAAGATGCTAACTTGAAAAAACGGGTTAAGGCATACAAAAAAGGCACAGCTGTCAACGTAACCGGTGTTAGTTGGACCAAGGGTGGAACACCACGCTTGAAGGTTAAGGGCGGTTATCTCTCAGCAACTAAAAAGGCCTATGCTTATAAATTAAAGGCTGTCAAAATCAAGTCCCCTGGTGCGAGCGCGAGTGTTGGTAGCAACAAAGTTAACACGTATATTATGAGCAATTACTTCGGTAAAAATGCTAAAGTAACCAAGAAAATCGATAAAATTTTCCCTAAGAATAAGTGGCGCAAGGGTGTGTCTAAACCTGAAGGAATTGTGGTTCACGAAACGGCAAATCCAACGTCAACTTTGAAAAATGAAATTGCATATATGAAGGCGCACTACCAAAATGCGTTTGTGCATACCTTTATTGATGGTAGCACCATTGAAAATATCGCGGACACGAGCTATTTGGCATGGGGCTCTGGTTACTATGCTAACCAACGTTTCGTCCAATTTGAACAAGTTCGAGTGCACTCAAAAAATGATTTTGCCAAAGAAATCAACAACGCGGCGTACTACTCAGCTTACATTTTGAAACAATACGGTTTGAAACCATCATTGGCTAACAAGAATGCGACTGGTACGTTATGGTCACATAATGATGTCTCAAATTGGCTTGGTGGCACAGACCACACTGATCCAGTGGCTTACTGGAAAGCATCTGGTACGCAATGGTTTGGAACTAACTACACAATGAATGATTTCTACCAATTAGTTAAAGCATATTATGCCTCAATTTAATGTTTACAGTTAATTAAAGGTAGCGAGTTGGTAACCTAGTCATACAAGAACATCCCCTAATCGTTAAGGTTAGGGGATGTTTTTGTGTACATTTGAATATTTTTTGTAGCCGGTTAAAACGCGACAATATCATCGGACTGCCATCGCACTCTTTCGAATTTTACTGTCAAAAAAATTGAAACTAATGTACTTTTTTACGGTTTGGTGTCGTTAATTACTATTCGGATTTGGCGAAGTACTCCATAATGAAGATAAGGGGAGTTGCTTACAAAAAGTCAGCGATATTGCTTTGTGACGCGCAATTTACTGACAATGATAACTTCTGAGTAATGTATGGAAGGTGGAAAAAATATGGAGAAAGAGAAAAACGATGAGTTTCAAACTTACAAAATGAATTTATCTGCAAAAACTGAAATTGATGAATTGAAATTAGCACTATTGGAGCATGATTTTATCTATTTTATGAAAATACCAGACGCTGCAAAAGCAATTAAGCGTTTAAAAAATGTGCACGAGGATTTGGCAATATTGTTATCGCGGCATGATGTCGCATTCCAAAATGATTTTCTGATGAACTTGGTTGTCGATTTCACGGGGATTGGCTTAAGTGAAGGCCAATCTCACACTGATTTTGTGCGGTTACGGGAGTTTTATAGACAAAAAATAAATGAGATTAAAAATAGTATCAACGTTTTTGAACTCATCTGCGAGATAATCACGCGCTATGGCAGGTTATATGAGAGCCACTTGCCTGATCAGCCACCGGTTTCAAAAACGGTGTTACTGGTCAAAGACTATGTGAATATCGAGATGTTTAATGACGTGACCCCTAAAATGATTGCCGATGCATTGGGCTTTGCGCCGCGGACGTTATATTCGACTTTCAAAACGGAGACGGGCATATCGCTGCCGCATTATATTCGTAATTGTAAGTTGGAAGAAGCAAAAAACCTGTTGCGGAATACCGGGATGACAATTACCGAGATTGCGAGCATGCTGAATTACTTTGATAGTGGTGCATTTTCTAAGGCGTTTAAAGAGTACATGGGCATCTTACCTTCAAGTTATCGGCGCGACAGTGAGATTCCCCGTAGTAACTATATCTAATTAAAATGAGTCGCTTGAAAATTTTTCAATTTAATCACCAATTTACTGTTAAAAAATACAAATCGCGTGTTTTTTTACAATCGTTAATTTACAGAAGTGTGTATATTGTACATTTGAGGTGAACTTAGGGATGATTTCGCCACATAACAACAAGGGAGAATATTATGGATAGGTTAAAAGGATTTAACAGTAACACACATTACAAAATGTACAAAGCTGGTAAACAATGGTTGTTTGCTAGCGTCGCCGTTTCAGGGTTAATACTCGGTGGTTTAATGTTTCAAGGGACAGCTTCAGCGGATGTAGCTGCCGATACTACCACACAAACCAGTCAAGCAAGCACCGAACCTGCTTCAAGTAGTGTTGTAAGTACAGATTCAAAAGATACCCAGAGCACAAACGACGCGGATTCTGTCTTAGCAGCAGAAGCAAGTGTTCAGTCATCCTCAGATGTAACGGCGACTGCGAGTGATAATAAAACAGTGAAGTCAGGAACTCCTGATACCACTGATACTGCGGATTCAGCAACGACGAATACTAATTCTGAGAATCAATCGGTTACCGCAACTCCTGATGCGGTAACCGCACCAGCTACTACGCAATCCGTACCAGCCAGTGTCCAAAAGAGTACAACGGCGACAACGGCAACCACTAGCTCGACGGTTGTGCCAAGTACAAAAGACTCAGCTGATGATGAGTCAGTGACTACGGCAGCAGTCCAAGCGCAAAATGGTACCGACGAAGCTGATAAACAATCAGCTGACGTAAAAGATATGAAGCCAACTGCTCGTGCGGTCAAACAAGCCAATCTTCAAGCAGCCGAAATTAGTACCATTCCGGGAGTACAACACGTTGATGCGGCAAACTTTTTAGATTATTTTAATTTGAATGGGTCGGCAACATACGATCCAACGACCGGTACTGTGACATTAACAACAAATACTGAGAACCAAGTTGGTGACTTTGTGTTAAAGAACAAAATCGATATGTCACAGGGTTTTACTTTGGTCGGGACAATTAACATTGGTGACAAGACACAACAAGAACGTGGCGCAGACGGTGTAGGATTTGCGTTTAACCCTGGAGATATTAATGAAGTTGGGTTACCTGGGGGAGCAAATGGTATCGGTGGATTAGACAACGCATTTGGTTTTAAACTGGACACGTGGGTTAATGCCGGAAACGTTATGTATAATCCAACCACGGGTAGCAATACAAATGGTACGGTATTGACGGCCTTAGCTGATCCAAAGGAATTTGGCAGTGCCACAGGAAATGGGATTCCATTTGGTAGTTTTGTAACAACTGATAGTAATGGGGTCGCGACAACATACAATGGTACTGATGCACCTGCTCAAGCAATCGCGCAACCAGCTAATAATAATTTCTTGCCGATTATTTTTGATTACGATGGCTCGAGCAAAGTGCTAACGGTGTCGTATAATGGGCAAACTTGGGCCAAAAATTTAGCCGATTTGACATCCACAGATGCAGCTGGTTATGCGTTATCAGTGCTAGGTTCGACGGGTTCAGCCACTAATTTACAACAATTCGCGATTACTTCATTTGATTATGTTGCTTATGGAACCAATACGAACACGTATATTGACGCTGATGCGGGTGAAACGATTAGCCCGGCCGTTGAAAATGGAGGGACAATTGGTGACACACTTGTTGTACCAGCACTAGATATTCCAGGGTATACATTGACGTCAGTGACGCCAAGCGATAGCAAGAATTATAACGGTAACACGAATACCGTTACATTTACAACGACGCCACAAACAATTGTAAACGTATATACGAAGACGGCGTATCCATTAGTTGTTAAGTATGTTAACAAAACGACAAATGAAACGATGCAAACCGTTACCAAAGCTGATCAAAAATGGGGCACAAGTACTGACTTGGCATCATTATATAGCACCGCGGATGGCTACGAATTGACTGACGTGACTGGTATTGCAGATGATGGTAAGACAGCGTCGATTACCGCAAACAAAAATGGCACATACACGACAGACTACATTCAAGGAACGCAAACCGTAACATTCTACTATGTTCAAAACGGGAATGTAGTCGCGCGCTACGTTGATCAAAACGGCAAGACAATCGCACCAGATGAAACAATCAACGGAACAGTCGGTGATGATTACAGTACAAAGCAAGCAGACATTGCCGGTTACACATTTGTTAAGGTAGACGGGAATACGAGTGGTAAGTTGAGCGCAAATGGGGAGTCAGTAACTTACGTGTACAGCCAAAACGGAAGTGCCGTGGCTCACTACGTCGACCAAAACGGTAAGACAATCGCACCAGATGAAACAATCAATGGAACAGTTGGTGATGATTACAGTACGAAGCAAGCAGACATTGCTGGGTACACGTTTGATAAGGTAGATGGGAATACGACGGGAACGTTGACGAGTGACGAAACGGTGGTAACTTATATCTATAAACTTACACCGGCTGCGGAACCCACACCAGAACCAACACCAGAACCAACACCAACACCAGAACCACAGCCTACCCCAACGCCAGGGAAGACGAATAAGCAGAAAACGCCTGCCGATGGTGGGGCAACTAAAACTAAGAAAACACCCGGCGATAAGAGTACAGCCAAAGCGAAGAAAAATGGCGGCAATGATGGTGCGAAAATTACAAAAGACAAGCCACAAGTGAATAAACAAACCGCACCGAAGACACTACAAACAACGGATGCACCTTCCGGTAAGCAAAAACTAGTTCAAACTGGTTTTGAAAACCAAAGTAATCGTGGATTAATTGCGATAGGGCTTGCTTTATTAGCGTTGGCGATGGGCTTAGTTGGTCTCGGTAAGCGCAAGAAAAATGAATAAAAGCTAAGACTCGTTGCTTGTATTCAGAAATTAGCGATTATGGGGGAGCATAAATGGATGAATTTACAGTAACAACTATTATTGGTTGGGGATTACTGATTTTGACGATTGTCGGCTGGTATTTCGAAGGACGACATGTGAACAAATAAATATTGTAATAATAAGTGACCATTGGCTTGGGAAGGAATTCCTGAGTCGTACATAAAAATTTATTTGTCGTATATTGTTTGACATAAAAGCTAGGGGGAGTTAATGGGATGAGACGAAGAAAAATGTCGGTATTGTTGGGAATTATTGTTGCACTAATTGGTTTAGTTATTATTTATGTGGGCACACATCCATCGCTGTATATCGGGCGATTTGCCCAAAGTGAAAGCATGAAGTACGCAAAGCAACTCAAAATAACGGCGGATAATAAAGAATCACGCGGGGCGCAGTATAACGGGAACTTGAATGTAAAAAGTTTAAGTGATTTACGTAAAGTGGCTAAAACCAAAGGTGTGCTAACTTTACGTGGCTACATTTCAATTCCGCAAATTGAAGTGAAGTTACCATTATATGAAGGCGCCTCGAATAAAGTTTTGGCGCTAGGTGCGGGTACGTTGAAACCTGGGCAGCATATGGGCGAGAAAAATTATGCGATTGGTGCACATAATATGGCCGATAATAAAACTTTTTTTAGCCCGTTACAAAACCAGCTGAAAGTTGGCATGAACATATACTTACAAAACGCAATCAAAGTATACAAATATCAAGTAATTACGAAAAAAGTTATCGACCAGTACCAAGTGGGCGTGATTGAAGACGGTCAGCAAAATCACATCATCACGCTAATTACATGTTACGAAGAACCACCATACTTTACGGGCGCAACAAAACGGGTATATGTAGTGGGCAAGCTGATTGCGGTGAAAAACATTAATGAATAATGGAGGGCGGTGGTTACATGAGTATTAATAAATTTATTTTTTTAAAACGATATCGTAGCATGTCCGACCAGGAATTGGGTTTACAAATCGTCGAAAATGGTCAAAAAATTTGCGGTGAAATTAGGATTTTGTTTTATGAATTAAGAAAGCAACGGGAAGTATTGACCCGCTATAAAAACGGCTATATCTTATATGTGCCACTGACGGCAAGTAATTACAGCAACGGCACATTATATGAAATTAGCAGTATCTTTGAAAATGGACATAAGATACTTGTTAATTTAAGCGCAAGCAAAGTGCCTAAAAATGTGTGGGAAGTACAACAAGCGTTGACCACAATAATTAATTCGCCGCAATTTAATTTTGGCGAAGACGTGAAAGCATGCTTTGAAAAACTCAGTACTGATTATAAATTGGGAAGTACATCACGGGCAGATAATATTAATAACGCACATAAGCTATTAATTTTAATGCATCAATATGAACGATTCGTACCAATATTCCAATATGCTGAGACAATACTTTGGAAAATGATTTTAACAGTTGGGGGCTAGTGATGGAAAAAGAGAGTAACGAATTATTTGTTGGGGTTCCAATTAGTGGCACATTTGTCGAGCAATGCGTGGTGGATGATCAAATGATATACTTGATGGTTGATACTAACAGTGCGGGTGAATTTACGAAAATTGGGCAAGTGGTGTTGTTCACTGACCAACAAGAAAAGATTGAAAAAGCAGTGCTTGTGAAAAAAGGCGGTAAAACGCAAGATGCGCGGCACCCAATTATTGCATTTACCAACGACGTGTATACAAAGCTCGTACTTACCAAGTTATTGGCAACTGAAGACACGAAGGCCGTGGCAACGTATGACGAATCAAATGTCAAAAACGTGATTGCAGAAATAAAAAGAAATCGCGAACAAACCGCGCTGAATATTGAATCGATTCGTGCTAATCAAATCGAGAATTGAACATGAAAGTTAGATATAATAAAGACGAAATCGTTTTGTACGAATGGAGATTGTGGAATGATTATTCGAAAAGCAACCAAAAAAGATTTAGCAGTTGTCACTGATTTAACGTATGCGGCCTTTAAGGACTACCCATTATTTGCCGTGTCAGATAATAAAGCAAAGTTGAAAAAGGCTTTGCATTTTCTCCTTAGGTTAAATACAGCGGTAAATATTAAAAGCCAGGATAGCTTTGTATGTGTTGAAAATGATGAAATTGTCGCCTCATTCATATTAAAAGCCCCAAAGCATCAGCATACGAGTTTAATGGCGTATCTGCTGAGTGGGGGTTGGCGCATTTTCTTTAATGGTTCGCGAACAATTTCAAAGCAGTTGCTCCATAATTTGGACAAAGCGAACAAGATTTTGGATGGTGCGATTACTGAGTATTGGTATTTGGATACGCTCGTTGTTTCGCCCAAGTTTCAAGGACAGAAAATCGGTTCTAGGACGTTAACTAAAATTAAAAAGGTAGTCAAGGAAGCCGGCGGACATACATTGTGCTTAATTACCAACACAGAACTTAACGCAATGTTCTATGAAAAGAACGGCTTTGAGGAAATCAGGAAGCAGTCCTTTAGCACTAATAATCAGGTGCATCACACCTGGCTTTTTATGATTAAACTAATATAGTGTGATAGCCATTGGTTCAGTAAGTTGGACAAATTCGGCTTTGGTATGGGGGATGTATGCATAATGTAATGCGTAACCAGTATCAGCAACATAAGCGTCAATGCTGGTACCTGTTCTTTGGTGGCGTCACGACAATGGTGAACCTGATAAGTTACTGGCTGTTGCTGTTGTTAGATGTAAATGTACAAATAGCGGTAATTATTGCATGGATTGTGACAGCTGTCGTTGCGTATATCACAAATCGAATGTGGGTATTTACGTCGACAAATCAGGGTGTCAAAGCAGTTGCTAAGGAGATTGGGCGGTTTTTTAGCGGACGTATTGCGACCTTGTTCGTGGAAATGCTCATCATTTGGTATGGAGTCCAATATTTGCATGAAAATCCGCTGTTATGGAAAATTATCGAAAATATTGTTGTAGTTATTTTGAATTATTTCATCAGTCAGCGCCTCGTTTTTAAAGCGAAATCAAAAGGGTAGCGTCGAAAGGAGTTGAGGCAAATGTGCTCATCAACTCCTTTTTGACTTTGGATTAGCCACCAGCATTTTCCGATTATAGACTGCTTAAATATTAAAAATCGACCCAGTACCCATACAATTTCATACCTATACATTCCCAATAATGAGCAAATTTTAATTAAAGGTATACAAACTAACTGTAGTCGCTTATTATATTAGATAAGTAATAAGCGCCGCAGCTACCTAAGTTTTGAATTGCCGATATTTGATTCAAACTTGCGTCAGCTCCGAGTTTATAGAATAAGAGGAAATATGCGCATGCCACAAGCAAATGTTGAAAGTTTTGAATTAGATCACACCGCCGTTAAAGCACCATATGTCCGCAAGATTACGGTTGAAAATGGACCTGCGGGAGATAAAATCACTAATTTTGATTTACGTTTGGTCCAACCAAATGAAGAAGCCATTGGGATGGCCGGATTGCACACGATTGAACACCTGTTAGCCGGTTTATTACGCACCCGGTTGAGTGGCGTGATTGATTGTTCACCATTTGGTTGTCAAACTGGGTTCCACTTGATCACTTGGGGTGAACAAGATAATACTGAAGTTGCCAAAGCCTTGAAGAGTGCTTTGGAAGAAATTGCTAATGATATTGAATGGGCCGATGTGCCAGGAACTAACATTGAAAGTTGTGGGAATTACAAGAACCACAGTCTATTCAGTGCTAAGGAATGGGCTAAGTTGATTTTGTCACGTGGCATCTCAACTGATCCATTTGAACGTCAAGTCATTTAATTGATAAAAAAATACCTCCGATACCAATTCCATTGTGAATTGAATCAGGGGTATTTTTGTGTGAATGAAACTTAAACTACGTGACCAAAATGCTACAAAGCCACGTCGGCAGTGAAATCAATCTGAACGTGAATTTTGACTTCGTGTTTCTTAGCGTTAACTTCAAAATTAGCTTCGGCAGCTAAGTCGCCTTGTTGTTCCGTTTGTTGCGCGATAAAGCCGGCTTCAAGATTAAAGTCTGGGACATTTTCGTTGGCAGTGAAACGATTATCAACGAAGGCACCGGTAATGCGCCAATATTGTTGATTTGTGTCGTCTTTGATGAGTTCGAGTTCACCGAAACCGGCATTCAAGAAAAAAATGACAATCTCATCTGCAGACGCGAGTGGGTATTTTCTAGCTAAACTCTTACCAGCCCAGTATAAAATGCTGGCAGTGTCTTCTTGTAAAACGTCTGGAATCAAGACGTCCCGTAAGACATTGACGGCAAATGCATTGGGTTGGCCATCAGCGGCAATTAGTTTTTCATATGTTGCATCAATCATGTATTTTTATCTCCGATATCTATTAATTATATTTTAGCAAATTTTTACGCGGAGCGGGTAATAATAACACGCATTGCGACAAATACACACGCTAATTAGTGAATCGCGGTATAATAGAAGTTATTAAACAAAGGGAAGTGTGAGAGCAGATGTCAAAGCAAGCAATTGGGTTTATTGATTCAGGAATTGGTGGGATTACGGTTGTGCGTGAAGCCCTCCGGCAATTACCAAATGAAACGGTTTACTACGTTGGTGATACAGCGCGCATGCCATATGGACCCCGCCCAACAGAAGAAGTGATTAAGTTTACGTGGGAGATGGTTAATTTCTTATTAACTAAAGACATCAAGATGCTAGTGATTGCTTGTAATACCGCCACTGCGGCAGCGTTACCAGAATTACGTGCAAAACTTGATATTCCCGTTATTGGTGTGATTGCGCCAGGTGTGCGGGGGGCATTACGTTCCACCAAAAACAAGCGCATCGGTGTCATCGCAACAGAAGGTACTGTGAAGTCACGCGCGTACGCTGATGCCTTGGAAGCAAAGGATAAGAGCGTGGTTGTTGAACAACTCGCATGTCCTGAATTTGTCCAAATCGTGGAAGCCAACCAATATAATACCGCACACACCACGCACGTTGTGGAAGAAAAATTACAATATTTTGCTGATAAGAATATTGATACACTCGTATTAGGTTGCACGCACTTTCCATTATTGGATGTCGCAATTGCGGCGGCGATGGGACCCGAAGTCAAATTGGTTAATTCCGGAGCAGTCGCAATTGAAAATGTTTCAGGTGTCTTAGATGAAGCCGGCTTAAGCAACGTCGCGCCAGTTGAACGGCAACTTGATGAATATTACACGACTGGTTCTGCTTCAGTATTCAAAATGATGGCCGGCCACTGGTTGGATAACGAGGATTTAAATGTCCGCCATCTCAACATTACGAGTGACGGGTTGGTATTGTAATATCATTTATAAGTAATTCCAAAACACACAGGGGGAAATGAAATGAATCAAGATAAAATTATTATTGCAACAAATAACGCTGGCAAATTGGCAGAATTCACGGAAATGTTTGCACCATTTGGAATTCAGGTGTTAGGACTCAAGGATTTACAAAATGTCCCAGATATTGAGGAAAATGGGGTGTCATTTGCAGAAAATGCCACAACCAAGGCCACGGCAATTGCGAAAACGACTCTTGATATTCCCGTAATTGCCGATGATTCAGGACTGATGGTTGAAGCGTTGAACGGGGAACCTGGTATTCACTCTGCCCGCTATGCTGGTGACCATGATGATTCAGCGAACGTGAAGAAAGTTTTGCGCCAATTAGGCAATTTACCGGAAGCCGAACGGGCCGCAACTTTCCACACGACAATTGTCGCCGTCAAGCCAAATGGTAAGGAACTGGTCGCTTCAGGCGAAGTGCACGGTTTTATTACGACCGCACCACGGGGCAAGGGGGGCTTTGGTTACGACCCAATTTTCTATGCACCAGAATTAGGCAAAACTTTTGCCGAAGCAACCGCAACTGAGAAAAACCAAGTGAGTCACCGCGGTCGTGCACTCCAAGAATTGATGAAGAATTTTGAAAAATGGTGGAACGAGGACTAAACAATGCAATATGTAATTGTGAGTGACACTCATGGCGATCGTGGCATTTTAGTGGATATTTTCAAAAAATATGCAGATACAGCCACCCAGATTTTTTACAATGGTGATTCTGAATTGGCCGCCAATGATAGCGTCTTTACGGATGTATCAACCGTTAAGGGCAATATGGATTTCGATTTCGATTTTGCAAATGAACAGACCTATCAAGATGACAATGTAACAGTGTTTCAGGCGCACGGACATCTATTAGGGGTCAATACATCACTAACGAGTTTGCTGCTCCGTGCCGAAGAAGTAGGTGCGAATATTGCGACATTTGGGCATACCCATCAGCTCGGTGTTGAAATGATTAACGGCATTCTAGCGATTAATCCGGGTTCAATTAGTCAACCAAGAGGGCAGTATAGCCGGCTTGGCGGGACGTATGTAGTTGTGACGGTAGAAAATGATAAGTACAAAGTTCAATATTGCAATCGTGAACTAGCGCCAATCGCGAATTTACATTTTAGTTTTAATCGATAAGTAAGCATAAAAAAATCCCCAGTGATTACTCACTGAGGATTTTTCTTTAAATTAATGTTTCATATTGAAGTATTAAAACACACAATTGATAAAGTTAACTAAGATTACTTAGCAGCTTTGGCAGCATCAACGATACCGTTAACGTATCCGAAAGTATCAGCCAAAGTTGAACCTGAGATAGTCTTAGTAGCGTTGTCCTTAGTCAAACCGTTTAAGATTTGGTCAGTAGACTTGCCAACAGTGTATGCTTCGATAGCATTCATTGACTTAGCGCGATCCTTAGTTGACTTAGCGATAGTCTTCATCAAACCTGAGTAAGCTTTATCGTTAGTTTCCTTAGAAATCAAAGTTTGACCATCTGCAAAGCCCTTACCAAATGTCTTGTCTGAGTTAGGAACTGAGATAGCACCCTTAAGTGCTTCTTTACCTGACTTAGCAACAAATTGGAATTCGTCTGAGTAAACAGCGCCAACCTTACCATTTACCATGGCAACAGTTGAGATACCAAATGATTGTGTACCGTGAGGAGCTGAGAGGGCGTAACCCATCTTAACTTTATCAGTTGACTTGAAGTTCTTGATACCAGCTTCAGTCTTACCCTTAGTAGCAGCATCGATAAATGCTTGTACATATCCGGCAGTGTCAGTCAAAGTAGCACCAGAAACGAAAGTCTTGTTTGACTTGTTGTCTTGGATAGCCTTCTTAAGTTGAGCAACAGTCTTACCAGTTACGTAAGATTGGATTGCGTCAAGTGACTTACCGTGAGATTGAGTTGCCTTACCAGCAACCTTCATAACTGCTGAGTAAGCTGCATCATTTTCATCTTTAGAAATCAAAACGCTACCGGCTTTAACACCCTTACCAAAATCAGAGTTAGAGTTAGGAACGCCCTTGGCATCCTTCATTGCTTCCTTACCAGAAGTAGCAACGATTTGGAATTCATCCAAGTGTGCACCAACGATTTTGTCACCGCTCATAGCGACAGTTGCAACACCAAAGCCCATGTCACCGTGTGGTGAAACTTCAGCTTGCTTCATAACCAAATCGTTAGCTGGTTTTGATGATGAATCTTTTTTGCTTGAGCTGTTTGAACCACAAGCAGCCAAGACGAGGGCAGTTGCTAAAGTAGCAACAGAAAGAACAATCTTCTTCATTATATAATCTCCTACAGATTTTTTGTAAATGTGTTCTATACTTCACAAATCAATATATCAAATTATGAAGGGTTTGTGAAGTACTTCCATGTATTTACTTGACAATTGGCCATGAAAAGCAGATTTTCACAATTGTGGTGGCGCTTTTAATGAGAAATGCAAGGTGTTTTTGGTAAAACGTTTCCATATTATGACTATCTTGCGTGGTTTGTAACAAACGCCTTAGCTGGCAAAATGCGGCACATTAATTTGCGCTTTAAATTTGGTTACCCACTTTTTTTGACTGCACAAAGTTGTCCCCACCATGAAATACGGGCAGTAATTTGCCGACAAACGGTGGCAATTACACACAAATTAGTTATGGTTTAGGTAACGTGAATGTTAAGCAAGTATTAAGAAGTGGGTAAAACGCAGATTACTAACTAATAATTATTAAGAAAACATGATAAGCTTAACCAGTACTCATATATTGAAATTATTGGAGGATTTTCTCATGCAAAAATATCTCGCAGAATTATTTGGGACTTTTGTACTTGTTTTTGTCGGTACCGGCGCAGTGGTCTTTGCCGGACTTGGTAATGCTTTAACGATTGGTTTGGCATTTGGTATCGCAGTTGTTGCTGGTGCCTACTCATTTGGTGCTATCTCAGGTGGTCACTTCAACCCAGCCGTTTCATTGGCAATGTTGATTAACGGCCGTCTTAGCTTGCCTGATTTTATTGGTTACGTTGTTAGCCAATTTATCGGTGCCTTGGCTGGTACTGCTGTGGTCAAGTTGTTGGCTACAGGTGCAAACGTGAAGAACCTCAATGGCCTTGGTGCTAACGGCTTCACTTTCGGTGCTGGTACTGCCTTTGCCATTGAAACTGTGTTGACGTTCATCTTCGTCTTGGTAATCATCTTGGTTACGAGCGAAAAGTACTCAGCTGGTAGCGCAACTGGTATCGTGATTGGTCTTACTTTGGCATTATTGATTGTGGTTGGTCTTTCAACGACTGGTGGTTCATTGAACCCTGCTCGTTCATTTGCCCCAGCAATCTTTGATGGTGGTAAAGCACTTTCACAATATTGGGTCTTCTTACTTGCTCCATTAGTAGGTGGTGCCTTGGCAGCCTTAGTTGGTCGTTTCGGATTTGAAACTGAATCATACGACAAATACTAATATCAAATAAAAAATGCGACTGTCAATTTGGCAGTCGCATTTTTGCTACATATAATTAATAAATTTATTTTTCAGCAACGCCATACTCTGTCAAGAAAGCACTGAAAGGTACTAAATCATCAGCATGATAACGTTCCTTGAAGGTGGCGATTTCTTCGGCACTGAATTTCGCAGGGTCTAGTTGAAGAGCTTCAACTGGAATAGGGCGGTCAGCTGTAACCTTGACATCAATCAAGACGGGCTTGTCAGCATCGCGGGCACGATCAAACGCGGCTGCTAGTTCACTTTGCTTAGTCACGGTAATTCCGATTGCACCTTGTGCTTCGGCTATTTTAGCATAGTCATTGTCCGTCATGTAAACACCAAACCTTGGTTGTTGGGCATCTTCTTGTTCGTCAACGATAAAGCCGAGTTGACGGTTAGTGAAGATGACGTTAATGATTTGTAAGTTGTTGCGCACTTCGGTATCAATATCTTGCATGACCATTGAGAAAGCACCATCCCCAGCCAAATTAAAGACTTGGCGATCTGGGAAACTCAACTTACCAGCCAATGCGGCAGGGACACCGTAGCCCATTGTTGCAAACAAACCAGAGGTGACCCATTTTTGTTCACCGGTCATGTTCAAATAACGAACGGAATTCATATTAATATCACCAACATCAATCCCGTAAACGGCATCGGCAGTACTAATCCGGTTAATTTCTTTGAATACTGGTTCAACGCCCAGCGGACCATCAGCATCGGTCCGATTCATCATCATCGTCAAGTAAGCCCGCCAGTTCTTGATATTAGCGAGGTTAGCGTTGTACCAAGCAGTTGGTTCGCTATCCTTAGTCAAAGCTAAGAGGCGTTCAATGACGGCCTTCGCATCGGCTAAAATACCAACGTCGACGTGGTGCCGGCGGCCAAATTTGGATGAATCATTGTCAATTTGGATGAATTTTTGTTCTGGTAACAAATTACCAACCGCAAATGGCCAGTTGGAACCGATCATAACGACCAAATCGGCTTCCTTGAGGGCATCGTTTGCTGGCTTTTGTGCAACCCGATTAGCAGAACCAAGGTGCATTTCCGTATCGTCAGGTAAGACACCCTTGGCAATTGCCGTGGTAATAATTGGCATTGAAAGGCGTTTGGCCAATGCAATTACTTCGTCGGGTGCATTTTTGGCACCCATTCCGACAAATAAGACCGGCCGCTTGGCAGACTTGATTAAGTTCAAAGCCGCCAAAACATCTTCTTCATTTGGTGCCATGGTAGCGGTTGGTTCGCGGTAACTTTCAGCTGAGGAATAAGGTGTGTCTGGAATTAATTTGGCACCTAAATCATTCGGAATAACTACTGTGGCTACACCGTGTTGTTGGTAGGCAATCCGAATAGCTTCATCAATCACGTGTGGCAAACTTTCCGCCGTGGTCACAGTACGATTGTATACTGAAACATCGCCAAACATTGGTACTTCGTCCATTTCTTGGAATGAATCAAAATTCATCGCACTTTGCTTAACTTGGCCGATCAAAGCCAACATTGGCACACCGTCCATTTTGGCATCATATAATCCATTAAATAAGTGTGTCGCGCCAGGACCTGCTGACCCAAAGGCAACCCCAATTTTACCAGTTAATTTGGCGTCAGCAGTAGCGGCCATTGCACCGACTTCTTCGTGCTTAACTTGAATAAACTTCAACTTGGCTTGTTCGTCGTACAATGCATCCATTGTTGTGCTAAATGAACCCCCAGGTAAGCCATAAAGATGGTCGACCCCATATGATTCAATCACACGTAACATAGCGACACTTGCTTTGATTGTATCTGTCATGATATAAAACCCCCGTAATATATTATTGCACTGCTAGTGCTTAATTGTGAAAATCACTGCCACGGCGTTTGCTAGCGCGAAAATTCGGTACCAGTCAAAGGCGGTGTGGCAAGTATCAGCAAAGATGACTAGCAGGGCGTTATTCTTTAATGACCTTAAGTATAGTGGTTATTGAAAACGTTTACAATGGGTTTCGCTTATTTATTATAAGTGATTAATTTCACGAATGCGGAGGTCGGTGTCAGGATATTGTTGTGTCGCGTTGTGTGAGTGGATAACAGCGCGTATTAGACGGATGGGTGGGAACGAAAACATTCTGTTAATACCCGCCAATTATTTAAGTTATGCAATTGTGTAATTGCGAAATTTCAAGGATAATAGAATGAACTAAGCGCAGTCTGCCGATTATTCCAATGTAAAAACGCAATGGCAGTAGCAGCCAAATTATTTTTTCGAACAGAACAAAAGTTCGCATATTTTTATCATTTATTGTATAATGATAGTTGCTAATACACATGGTGGTTTTTGCAGGAAATTTGCAAGTTACATAACTATCCAGGTAAATCCGTAACGCGGCACGATTTAAGTTATGCCACTAATAATTATCTAGGAACATGGATGTATTAGGGTGTACTTGGTAATGGCATAAAATAAACTAAAAAAACGACCAGCATTGTTTATCGAAGCAAATGCGGGCATCCGAGCGTCTGAAATTAACGGTAATTTAAGGGGGAACTGATGACATTAACATTTATAACCGGGAGTGCGAGCCGCGATCACCAAGGGGCAATGCTCACCAAGGTCAACGAACAAGCAACGACCACTCCGAATGAACAGCTTTTTTACCTCGTTCCAAACCACATTAAATTTGAATCTGAAGTTGAAATTCTGACCCGCTATGGAACACTTCGGCATCCGAACACAGAACTATTAGCGGAAAGCCAGTTACAAGTATTTTCGTTAACGCGGTTAGCGTGGTATTTTATGGCAAATACGCCGGCATATCGGACGAAACGCTTGAGTTCGGCGGGGCTCTTTATGCTAGTAAAGCGCGTCTTAGTCGAAAAAGTTGATACGCTAACAATTTTCCAACAGCTCGCACGCAAGCCCGGATTTATTGACCAATTAGCACAACAAATTAGTGAATTAAGAATGTCCCAAATCACGGGAACCGAACTGCTACAGATTGCATCGATTGAGGCCAGTGATTACGAATTGAGCGCTAAACTGCACGATTTGGCGATAATTGCCGATGCCCTCCAAGGTGCACTCGGGGATGTGTTGTTAACGAGTGCGGACATGATGAACATCTTTAGTCAGTGGTTGCAACAGGCTGATTTAAGTACGGCGCACTTTTATTTTGAAGGTTTTTCAGCGTTTACCATTCAAGAGCGCGAAATCGTTGAAGTATTGATCAAAAAAGCCGATGTCACAATCGCAATGATTGCCGATGATCAGCCATTACAAGGAGCATTGTTTAACCGGCCTAAAAAAATCATGGCTGAATTAACCGATTGGGCTAAAATGCATGCAATTTCAGTGCGCACCGAAGTGGTTAATACGCCCCGACTCGGCATGCAACCTGGCTTGTTAGCGTTAGAAAAATTTTGGCTTGAATTACAACAAACCGGGCGCGTAACGAAGCAACCGGAATTAGCGGCTACTGACAATTTAAAACCGATACAAATTTATCGGGCCGATTCACGCCAAACCGAGCTTGAACAAGTTGCACGCATGATTCGGCAGTGGGTTGCGGTGCGGCCTGATTTTCGTTACCGCGATGTTTTGGTGATTGCGCGCGATTTGACGCAGTATGCCACAATGATTGCGCCAACCTTTAACCGCTATCAAATCCCGATTTTTACGGATTTAGACTATGCCATGAAGAGTCACCCCTTAGTGGAATTCATCGGGGCACTGTTTACATTACAAGATTCGTACGCGTACCAACCGCTGATGCGGCTATTAAAAACTGAATTATTAGTACCAACTGACATGACGGCGCCTGAATTTCGGGATGCTTTGGATGTGACGGAAAACTATATTTTAGCGAATAATCCACGCCGCGATGATTGGGAAAGTACTAAAGCTTGGGTAGCACACGGTTCATTTGGTTCAGAGGATGATTGGGAACCCACACCCACTGAAGCAAAACGCAATACACAGATTAACCAAATTAGACATTTGACAGTGACGGCGCTAACTAAATTTCGGGATGTGATGCAAGCGGTAAAAAATGGTCGCGAGGCAGCGAGTGCGCTGTATCACTGGTTAGATGATTTTGGTGTGATTGTTACTTTACAAAAATGGCGTAATCAAAAACTTGAGCAAGGTGAGATAACTGCAGCCGGGCAACCGGAAGAAGTCTGGCAAATGCTCACGAGCACGCTCGACGAATACGTTAATTTATGGGGTGACCAACCATTTTCTAGCGATGACTTCCTAGAAATTCTGTTAGCGGGGTTCAGTGGGGCGAAATTCTCAGGGATTCCCTCAACAATCGATAAGGTTCAAATTTCTGAAGCCGGGATTGTCCAAATGAATCACTACAAAGCAGTAATTATGATTGGTGGTACCCGTCAAAATTTGCCAGCCCAAATTCAAACCCACGCGCTGTTGAGCGATGCGGACCGCGAAAAATTAACCCCGATGTTAGCTGATTTTGAAGTGCCACGGTACTTACGGGATACTAGTCGCGAGCAAATGGCAGCAGAACCCTTACTTGCCTATTTGAGTTGGTTACACGCTAGTCAGGCAGTCGTGCTGACTTTTCCAAGTAAAGATACGAGTGACAAACCACAGTTGATGTCGCCATACTACGCACAAATTCAACAAGCGTTCAATTTACCAATCGGTCAGTGGACTGCGAGTCCGTTAAAACCAACTACTGATGAACAGTTATGGCAATATATTGGAACACCACGCTCAGCGGTTAGCTATGTTGCTGAATTAGCACGTGAACTAACCACCCAGCAACAGCCATTTGCGCCCGGCTGGAATGCGTTATATCGGTACCTACTGGAAAAAGAACCAATTATGCAAAGTGTGATGACCGCATTAAATTATCACAATCAAGCAGTGCAACTGCGGCCAGAATTTGTGAATGCGTTATTTGGTCAGGAATTGCATACTTCAATTTCACAATTAGAGGCGTATAACAATAATCCATACGAGTATTTTTTACGGTATGGGTTACGCCTTCAAGAACGCCAAGTCTTTGAACTTAGTCCGGCTGATACGGGTCAGTTTTTCCATAGTGTGTTGGATTTAATTATGAAGCGGCTAATTGCAGAAGATCAGACACCTGGCCAATTATCAAAGCAAGCAGCAACGGCATTGGTTAACGAGTTAAGTGGGCTCGTCCTAATGGATCCCACGTTCAAAATTTTGCAAAGTTCACCACGGTTACAGTATATTCAACGGCAATTAGTCAATACGCTCCAAACGACGTTCAGTGGCATTGTTAGTGCCAGTCGCGCTAACAATAGTGTGCCATTTGCAACTGAAGTGCAATTTGGGCGAATTAACTCAACGAAAGGTTGGCAACCGCTAGTATATGATTTAGGTCAAGGCCGTAAACTCGATATTCGGGGAAAAATCGATCGCGTGGATGTTGATCAAGTCGGCGAGAAATTGTTTGTCTCGGTGGTCGATTATAAGTCCGGTGATAAAAAATTCGATTACCGGGATGCCTATCATGGGATGGCGTTGCAACTGCTGACATACTTGCAGGCGCTCCAACTAAATGCGCACCAGTTTGCCAAACCAATTGAAATTGGTGGTGCCGTGTTTGCGCATATTTATAATCCCAAAACGAAGTTAAAAGACTTAAGTAGTAAACAATGGTTGCCAGATGTGCTCGATGCAGCGGGACTTGAAGTCGCCACCAAAGCTCAGCAGGAAGCGTTTCAATATCATGGTTTATTAGTTGAAAATCCAGATTTCTTAAGTAGTTTGGATGATGGACTTGAAGAAAACGGCGCAGCTAAACATTTTGGCTTCAAAATAAAAGCCAACGGTGACTTTAGTAAAACCGGTGATTTGATTGCAGAAAGTGATCTAGAACTATTGTTAGAACATAACCAAGCAATCTTAATTGCAACGGGTGCCAATATTTTAGCTGGGGAATTTCCAATCTTTCCAGCTAAATGGTCCGATCAAAAAACGGCGCTCCAGTATTCACCGTTCAAACCAGTGATGAGTTTTGATGCGCTAATTGATAATAAATATCACTTGATTGAAAGCCTATCAAGCAAAGAAATCTTGGCGCTACTACAAGCTGAAAAGGAGGGGAACAATGCCTAAATTTACGCCCAATCAGCAACGCGCGGTCGTTGAAAGTGGCCATAATATATTAGTCTCTGCTTCCGCAGGATCCGGGAAAACGACAGTCTTAGTTGCCCGGGTGATTGAAAAAATATTATCGCCAACTGACCCAGTCAGCGTGGATCAATTATTGATTGTTACGTTCACGGAAGCTGCCGCCAGAGAAATGCGCGACCGGATTGAAGTCGCATTGAAGGATGCGATCCAAAAACCGGAAAACGCCGCTAGATTAACTTATTTACAACAGCAATTAATATTATTGCCTAATGCAAACATTTCGACATTGCATGCATTTGCACTCCGATTAATTGAAAACTACTACCATGTAATTGACTTGGACCCACAGTTTCGTTTGCTTGCTGATACTGCCGAAGTCGAATTGATGCAACAAGACGTCTTGGAAATCGTGTTTAATGATTTATATGAAACTGATGATCAATTCGGTGATTTGGTCGAAACACTCTCAACTGACCGTAACGATAACGGTATGCAACAGGCAGTGTTGGAATTGTATGATTTTGCCAACGCACGCCCTGATTTTGACGGTTGGTTAGATACGCTTGCCCAGCATTACGCACTCGCAGATGGGCATTTTGTTGCTAGTGATTTTTATAAATCAAAGCTTCAGCCGGAACTAAAAAGCACACTTGCACGGTCGGTTGAACAATACAACAACGCCATCTTGGAATTACAAGTTTTTGATGATGATAAAAATATTGCCAAACGCCTTGCCCAATTCCAAGAGGAAGCGACATTACTCAATGCCGTTACTGGTCAATTGCTGACAGGCGAATGGGATGAAATTCGGCAAACCATCGCCAACTTTGCTTGGCCAACTATTCAAGGTCGCGCCGGTAAAGACATGGATCCAGACGCCAAAGACGCTTTAACGCTATCCAAAAATATTCGCGATAATGTGAAAACGGAAATGACGAAATTGCGTGATGATTTTTTCTTGCTGGATGAAAACAGTTTGCTCCAAGTTTTGGCTAAGACTGGCGACGCGGTTGCTGAATTAGTGAAAGTTGTCAAAGCGTTTACCGCGGCATTTAATGCGACTAAACGTAAAAAACAAGTCTTGGACTTTAGTGACTTGGAACATTTTGCATTAGAAATTTTGAGTGATAATGTGACTGCACAAACCTTACAGGCACGGTTCCGCGAAGTAATGGTCGATGAATATCAAGACATTAACCCATTGCAAGAAACGGTCTTGAGTGCCTTGAGTAACGGGCACAACATGTTTATGGTGGGGGATGTTAAGCAATCAATTTACGGCTTTCGTCTGGCTGATCCAAGTTTGTTTACGGCTAAGTACGAAAAGTTTGGTGAATCTGATAATCAAGACGGTCAGCGAATCGTGTTGGCGGAAAATTTCCGGTCCCAAGCCAATGTCACGAACTTTACCAATTTAATTTTTACGCAATTAATGGATAAACAACTTGGTGATTTGAGTTATGACGGACCCGCAAAGTTAGTCGCTGGTGCCACCGATTATCCAAGTGAATTACCACAGACCGCTACGATGATGGTTTACCTCGAAGAAGCGGGTGATGAAGTAACTGATACAGCGCAAGTTGTACCAGACAAAATGACAGGACAACTATTAATTGTCGCCCAACAAATCCAGCAGTTAATTACTGCCGGTGAAGTCTATGATCGTAAAGCCCAAGCAATGCGTCCAGTTCAGTGGTCAGATATTGCGATTTTGGAATCAACGCGTAAAGCTAATTTGAAATTGTTAGATATCTTTAAGCAAGAAAATATCCCAGTGGCAATTAACGATGCGGACAATTATTTCCAAACGACGGAAATTAATGTCATGCTGAGCTTATTGCAGGTGATTGATAATCCGTACCAAGACATTCCGTTGGTGGCAACGTTGCGCTCACCAATTGTTGGTCTAGATGAAAACGGCCTAGCTTTGATTCGAGCCGTGAAAAAAAGCGGTAATTTTTATGAGGCGCTCCAATTATTTTTAGAAAAATTTGCGGATGCTGGTTCTGAAATTGAAGCGATGAGTGGGACTTTCGGCCGGCAAGTAAATGAGCAGTTGACCAAATTTATGACGCAGCTTGCTACTTGGCGTGAAGCTGCACAGCAAAACAAACTCGTTGAATTGATTTGGCGGGTCTATGAGGATACCGGTTACCTCGAGTATGTTGGTGGTATGCCAGCTGGACTACAACGGCAAGCTAATCTGCATGCACTTTATGAACGTGCCCAAAGCTTTGAGCAGAGCAGTTATATTGGTTTGTTCCGCTTCATCAGTTACGTTGAACAATTACGTAAAAATGATAAGGATTTAGCCGTTGCTTCAGCCGAAGTAACGGAAAATGCAGTGCAGGTAATGACAATTCACGGTTCAAAAGGACTGGAATTCCCAATCGTATTCTTATTAGATGCCACGCACAAATTCAACGAAATGGATTTACGGCAAAATTTGATAATTGACGCGGACGAAGGGGTTGCCATGACGTACATGGAACCAACGACACGCTTGCTTATGGATACCCCACAACAAGCCTTGATTCGCTTAAAACAAAAACGCCGAATCTGGGCGGAACAAATGCGGGTCTTATACGTCGCGTTAACACGGGCGGAACAACAACTTTATATTGTTGGGGCCTATGATTCAGCGCAACAAGTCAAAGACCGCTGGTTACAAGGCGACTTAACGCCAGATTTAGTTCTACCAGAATATGTCCGGCTGAAAGCCAATAATTTCATGGACTGGCTCGGAATGGGCATCGTGCGGCATCCTAATTTCCCAACGATTTTTGATGAGGTCACACCAAACCGCAAATTAGTAGCCAATCCTAGTGAAATGCAAGTTGAGTTTTTTGATGGTACCAAGGTACAAGCGTTACATGTTGCTGGCGGCATGAATCCACTGGGCGCTGAAAATTCGGTTGAACCGGAACAACACGCGGCGGTGTCCGCTGACTTTGAACAAATGCGTCAGATCTTGGAGTATCAATATAATCACGTTGCGGCAACGCAAACGACCGCTTATCAAAGTGTCAGTGAAGTTAAACGGCTTTTCGATGATCCTGACGTTTTACAAGCACCACAATTAGTTTTAGATGGAGCGGGGCAATCAGAGGGTAATCGTTTAGTGGCCGACAATGATTTTGCCCAACCTGAATTTATTGCGCAGGGTGAAAACCGGCCATCGGCAACTGCGGTTGGTTCAGCGACTCACTTAGTTTTGCAACAGCTTGATTTGACCAAACCGATTACACGGGCAGTGATTGAGGCGGAGATTGACCGTTTGGTGCAACAACAGATTATTACCAATGATATCGGGACGTTAATTCGTGTAGATACGCTTTTGACCCTGTTTACAAGTAGTTTTGGCAAGCAGTTACAAGCAAATGCTGCCACAGTTAAACGGGAACAGCCATTTAGTTTGTTGATGCATGCCCGGGATATTTATCAGAATTATTCTGGTGGCGATGAACGGATTTTAATTCACGGGATTATGGATGGCTACTTTACGACGCCAGATCAGCAGGTAGTTTTATTCGATTATAAAACTGATTATATCCGGCCAAATAATAAAGTCGGCGGGCAAGCTGAATTACTTGCGCGTTATCAAGGGCAACTACGGCTATACGCCAAAGCCCTAGCCGCAATGCAATCACTGCCAGTGAGTCACGTTGTCTTGTATTCACTAAGTTTGGGCGAAGCAATCGAATTAAAAATTTAAGGCGTTATGATTGCATCTGCCCAACAATGGTCCTAAGATATAAATGTATTGCATTGTTCTACCGAAAAAATTTGGTACTGGAAACGGTTGCAGTTGTAAAAATTGCGAATATCGCTAGATTATTAGGCGAAACAATGATATAAATAAGTAGTTAATAGTCCGGTCAATAAAGACCGTAGACATATATTTGGAGGAATGTTTCTCATGTCATTACAACATCATAAAGTAGTTTTAGTCGGTGACGGTGCGGTTGGTTCATCATACGCATTTGCCATGGCACAACAAGGTTTAGCTGAAGAATTCGTTATTGTTGACGTGTTCAAGGAACGCACTGTTGGGGACGCAATGGACATTGAAGATGCCCAAGCCTTCACTGCACCTAAGAACATTTACGGTGGTGGTTACGAAGACGCCGGCGACGCTGACTTGGTAGTTATCACTGCAGGTGCACCACAAAAGCCTGGTGAAACTCGTTTGGACTTAGTTGATAAGAACTTGGGTATTATGAAGTCAATCATCGAACCATTGATGGCCTCAGGCTTCGACGGTATCATCTTGGTTGCTGCTAACCCAGTTGATATCTTGACTCTTGCCGCACAAAAGTTGTCAGGTTTGCCAACTACGCGTGTCTTTGGTTCAGGTACTTCACTCGATACTGCACGTTTGCGTGCTGACTTGGGTAAGAAGTTCAACGTTGACCCACGTTCCGTTGATGCTTACATCTTGGGTGAACACGGTGATTCAGAATTCGCTAACTTTGACGAAGCTACTATCGGTGGTCGTTCAATTAAGGCCTTTGCTAAGGACGCTAACATCTCTGACGAAGATTTGGATGCAATTCTTTACGCAACTGCTCACAAGGCTTACGAAATCATTGACCGCAAGGGTGCCACTTTCTACGGTGTTGCTACTGCCTTGATGCGTATTTCAAAAGCAATCTTGAAGAACGAAAACGCTGTGTTACCAGTTGGCGCATATATGGACGGCCAATACGGCTTGAACGATATCTACATCGGTACACCAGCAATCATCAACAACCAAGGTGTTGCTTCAGTAATCGAAACTCCATTGTCAGATAGCGAAGCAACCAAGATGGCTGCTTCTGCTAAGGCATTGAAGGACATTGCTGACGAAGCATTCGCCAAGATTAACTTGTAATATATAATCAAAAATGCCCATCTCATACGTGAGGTGAGCATTTTTTTCATACATAATGGCTCTATCCTGATGTAGGATTGAATAAAATTTGCCACTGCGTGCCAGTAAATTACTTGGCGCACCGCGCTGGAAGCAACCTCCCAAGCCAAAATGCGGTCTTGTGAGGTTCGGATAAGCTGGGAGTCTAAGGAATAAATCCCTAAGACTCCTCATCTCATCCTCAGCGGCGACATGTGTTGCACACATATCACCCCAGTCGCGGTGTAAAGGCTGCGCCCACCAAGCAATTTACCGGCACTCCGTTAGTTAGTAATAATACTCAAACTAGCGAAAAACGATTACCAACCACAGATTGCAGATTCACTCAAATCAGTTATAACCGATTTAGTGATGTACTTACACAAAAGTATAGAACTGATAATCCAACGTTAGAATAAATTAAGCCTAAATAACCAAAGGCCTAAGTTTCTTCCACTCTTGAAAAATGTGCAACAGCTTTCGGTGGGGGCCGTCACCGCAAGTAAGAGAACTAGTTCAAGCGCGCGACCAAATGTTCACCTGACAGTACCGAAAAAATTACGCGGTTCTTACTATCAATTTAACAAAACTAAAAGTTTCCCAAAAGGATACTACGTGGCACGGACCTTTAATAAAACGGGATTAATCAAGCGACAGTGATGTTAAATGGCCAAGCCAAAGGGAATCTATTTCGGCTAGGTCATTTTAATAGTGGTAATAGTTTACCAATCAAAAATAATTCTGAAGATGTCATTAGAATCCACAAAGTAAAGTACAAGGGAAAATGGATCAAGGCGATTAGTATCCGAAATCAATATAAAAAAACTGCCAATATTTTAATAAGAAAATCAAGCAAAAGCGCACAACGACAAGTGTAAACTATAAGTTAAATTGGAGTGATAAAAAAAGGTCAAATAAATCCAATTTATGCATTATCCAATTAAAATTAAGTAAATTAGTAGACAAAAACAGTTACAATGTGAAGTAAGTTTGAAGATTGAGTGATACCTTATGCTAAAATTTGCATAATTACTAGCAAATAAGATAGAATTAGAGATATCGAAGAATACTATAACAATGCGTACGTTGAAGTTTTTCGATGCGAAAGTTTTAAAAAGCACATTTACCCATGAGCAAGGTAAGTGTGCTTTTTTGTTGTGTCTAACAAGTTTCATGCGGATTATTTCGGTTCTATTCCGTCTGACGTGGAATTTATAAAATGTGATGAGATGTATGATGCCACTGCGTGCCAGAAAATCACATTGTGCACCGAGATGGAAGCACATGCCCAAGCCAAAGGGCGGTCTTTGGCAATTCGGGATAGCTGGCAGTCTAATGGCTAAAGCCAAAAGACTGCTCATCTACCCTCAGCGACAAACCCGACACGTGGTGTCAGGTTCGTCCCATTTCGGTGTAAAGCCTGCCGGCCACAAAGTGATTTTCAGTCACTCAGTTGGTTTTCAATGATTTTCAGCGAACAGCGACTTTTTGCTAGTCTGAAAATTATTACTAACTAACGGAGTGCCGGCGAATTGCTTGGTGGGCGCAGCCTTTACACCGCGACTGGGGGAATATGTGTGAATCACATATTTCCGCTGAGGATAAGATGAGGAGTCTAAGGAATTTATTCCTTAGACTCCCAGCTTGTCCGAACCGACCAAGACCGAACTTTGGCTTGGGAGGCTGCTTCCAGCGTGGTGCGCCAAGTAATTTGCTGGCACGTAGTGGCCAAGTTTATTCAATTCCAACAACAAAAAAGCGTAAACCAAATCATACTGGTTTACGCTTTTGCATTAGTTGTTTTCAACTTTAATGATTTCAACGTCCATTGAGCCACCGTTTGGCAATGGAACGGCAATCTTTTCGCCAACTTTGTGACCGTTAAGGGCCGCTGCGATTGGTGATTCATTTGAAATTTTACCGCTCAAAGGATCAGCTTCAACGGCACCGACAATTGCGTATGTTTCAGGTTCTTCGTCGGGTAATTCCTTAAAAGTAACAGTTTTACCGATAGCAACTTCGTCAGCCGCAATTGCATCTGAATCGATAATTACTGAGTATTGGAGCATGTTTTGCAAAGTCTTGATGCGTCCTTCAACGAAGGCTTGTTCGTCCTTTGCTGATTGGTATTCTGAGTTTTCAGAAAGGTCACCAAAAGAGCGGGCGATTTGGATACGCTTGGTAATTTCACCACGCGTTACCATAATCATATCGTTTAATTCTGCTTCAAGTTTTTCCTTACCATCTTGGGTCATAGGAAATTGTTTGTCTTCAGCCATTTTTTATTCACGTCCTTTTTCTAAATATAGCAAGATAAATGTAGCACGGCATTGAGTAACGTACAAGTGTTAAAGTGCTATTTTTTTGTGAATTTTCTATTATAATAGAACTTGTAAGGCTGTGAACACTTGAAGATCGGGGGCGGGGAAAGATGAAGTTAGTAATTACGGAACAAGCACTTGAGTGGTTTCAAAATGAAATGGCGTTAAAATCAGGTGATGGAGTGCGCTTTTACGGAAAAACGTATGGCACGACCAATGTGCATCAAGGATTTTCAGTAGCGCTGTCTCGCGATGCTGAACCGCTTGACCCAATCGTTTTAGTGCGCCAAGCCGGGATCATGTTTTACATCAACGAGCGTGACGAATGGCTGTTTCATGACTATGATTTAACCGTGGACGTGCAAAATACCGAAGATGGCCCAGTGTATAAATTCACGTAAATTGCGAATTTGAGCTATTTTCATAGGTTTTTGGCATTAATATTGGTAAAATAAAACTATTAGATTAATAAAAAATTAATGAGGTGAATACCATGACTTTAGAAGAATATTTAGCAGCACAAGCACAAACTAACCCCAATTTTGAGGCAGAATGGCAACTCGTTCAAGCTAAGCATGCGATTTACACGAAAGCCATCGAACGCCCACGGGCCCGTAAGCGTCTCTTGATTCGTTTGTTGGATGCCGAAATTGTCCGCGAGACTACGACCGACTAAATAAGGAGGCGCTTTATGCAAATCAATAAAAATCTCCATGTTTTACACATTACGGCTGATTTAGGTGGCCACCCATTTTCATTTCGGCTACCGGTTTTAGTTAACGAAGACCAAATTATGCTTGTTGATAGTGGGCTGCCAGGTGGTTGGCCACTCATTAAAGAAGAGCTCGTTGCAGATGGCCTCGGTGAAAAAGAGTTGGTCGGGATTATTTTGACTCACCAAGATTTTGATCACATTGGTGGCGTCGCAGCGATTCTAAACGATTATCCAGAAGCCCTCGTAATTGCCTTAGACGAAGAAGTTTCATACTTGAATGGTGAACAGCCATTTGTTAAGTTAACACCGGAACGGATGCAAACGCTACCCGCTGCTTTCCAAGATAAATTTGGCCGCGCCAATGATAACGTCACCAAAATTGTTAGCGATGGCGATACCATGACATTTGGGCGAACATGGCAGTTTGTTGCGACCCCAGGCCACACGCCAGGGCACATGTCATTGTATGATGCACAAGACAAATTGTTAATCACTGGGGATGCGTTACGTATTGATGGCGACAAATTAACGCCGCCAGCACCGCAGAACACGCCCGACTACCCAACTGCCATTGATTCGGTGGCCAAGCTAGCTGAGCTTCCCATTGAAAATGTGATTGCGTATCATGATGGTATGTTGCAAGGTAGCGAATTTAACGCTGAAATGTTGCAGATGGTCAGAAATTACTTAGCTGAAGGATTATAATTATGAAAGCGGTGCGCGTAGCAGATAATATTTTGGCGCTACCAGTCGAATTTGGCGGTGAATGGCAGTATTTGACGGTCTTGACGAACGGTAATCGGTATACGTTAATTGATACAGGGATAACAAAACATTATCGGACGGTCATCCAATCACTTGCAAATACTGCTGAGTTAGCAGGGATGCATTTGTTTGGGGTGCTGGTTACGAGCGCAAATGAACATGCGATTGGTAACTTGAGTTCATTTGTCGCCGATTATCCCGAATTGGTAATTATGGGAACGCATGAGGTGCTCGACCCAATCCAATTACCGTTTACGACCAATATTAAATTCATCGCTGACGAAACTGTGCTGGAATTTAATGGTGAATTACTGGTCCTTGTGAACGTGGCCGGGATGCTGGCGCTTTATCACATTGCAACCAAAACAATGATTGCCGGCGACCGTTTAATTTTAGAGAATGGTCAATTATTACAACCCACACTCGCTAATCGACCAATTTTGGATTTTCCAATGGAACAATTGATTACGAAGGGTGGTATTATCGCTGGTACACAGCTAGCGGCAGCCATTGGGGCAATCAAAGAACAAGACAACGGATAGTTAAAGATAAAACGTATTTTTGGAGGATATTAAATCATGGTTTTTGCAGCTGCAGAAGATCGTTACGAAAAGTTACCTTATAATCGAGTTGCCGACACGGGGATGTTGTTACCAAGCTTATCATTTGGCTTGTGGCGTAACTTGGGTGACCAACAACCACTCAGTAATTCCCGCGAAGTGATTTTGAACGCCTTTGATAATGGGATTTTCTCATTTGATAATGCATCAAACTACGGCCCAACTAATGGGACGGCCGAAGAAACATTTGGTTACGTATTTGAAAAGGACTTAAAGCCATACCGTAACGAATTGGTTATCACAACTAAAGCCGGCTTCCACTTGTTCCCAGGTCCTTTTGGGGAATCAATGTCAAAAAAATCAGTAATGCAAGCGATGGATCTTTCACTGCAACGCATGCACTTGGATTACGTTGACATTTTTTATGCTCACAAGTGGGATCCAGAAGTTAATGTGCGCGAAACCGCCGAAGCGATGGATTTAATGGTCCGTCAAGGTAAGGCATTGTACGTTGGGGTTTCAAATTACACGACCGAACAATTCAACGAAATTGCCGAAATCTTTGAAGAATTGCACACACCATTTGTTGGTAACCAAGTTTCATACAACATGTTGAACCGTGAAGTTGAAGCAGATGGTTTGCTCGAAGCCGCTGCCAAGCACCACGCAGGCGTAATCCCATATGGCCCATTGGCTGAAGGCTTGCTAACTGATCGGTACTTAGATGGTATTCCAGCTGATATGCCATTACACTGGTCAAACAAAGCGATGCTTGGTGAAGGTGGTAGCGACAAGGTGGTAGCGAAGTTAAACGCCTTGAATGATATTGCTAAGCAGCGTGGTCAAAAGCTTTCACAAATGGCGCTAGCATGGTTACTCAAGGACGAACGCGTGCCTTCAGTCGTGATTGGTGCATCACACACTAATCACTTGTTAGACAACCTAAAATACGCTGAAAACGCTGATTTATCTGCTGAAGAGCTCAAAATGATTGATGATATTTTGAACAAGTAAGAGAAAAACAACGCTAACAATAGAGTATCAGTAATTCGATGGCTGAAAAGTCCAGAAACGACAATTCCGCACTAGAATAAATAGAAGTAAACAAAAGGAGTTGAGGCGATTGCCTCAACTCCTTTTAATACTGTGCTGTCTAGGGCGAAGAAAACTAATGCACAAGTATTATTTCTTGCGCTTGGGAAAAGTAAACTACGGCGGTCGTTTGAAAAAAGTATGAATTTAGCCGTTGAACGTGGTTTTGGACGAAACAAGACAATAGTCACTAAATCAAAATCAGAAAAGCATTGGTTAACGAAAGATGCTCAAAAGAAGCGTGGTATTACTCAAGTTTCTAGTAATAAAGAAAAAGCCGAGGCGTTCTTACAAGAAATAGGTGTGAAAAGTGGCCCATTATTAACGGAAAGATCATTTGAAAATTTTCTGGCAACGTACAATATTGTGATGAGCAAAGTGGCCAATGTTATTCAATCTCACGTCAGCCGAAATGGCGCCAGATATAGAGGTAAACAAAAGGAGTTGAGGCGATTGCCTCAACTCCTTTTTAACTATTGAACGTCGCCTTCGTTACTAGCATCGTAGTAACTGGTGTAAGAACCATCGCGTGATTCACGATGCGTGCGCTTAGGCTTATCAGGCATAAGCAATGCCGCGACGATGTATGCAATTACTAGCGCAAAGTTTGTGAATAAGCCGATGATGACTACCACAATCCGTGCTAAAGTGTGGTCGATATTAAAGTAATCGGCCACGCCGCCGATAACGCCAGCAATGATGCGATCATCTGATTTGTATAATTTTTTCCCTGTGTTCATGAGTTTATCCTCCGTTAGTATATCTATTTGACACCTTTATTATGCTATACGGCGTATAATATTGCAAGAATTAAATCCTTTTATACCGGGCTTTTAGAGCACTCGTTTTGCCATTTGTTGACGTTTGTTGACTTAGAGCTGACAACGTCTTGTCCTGTTCTTCTGCCAGTTGGCTCGATAACATGTGAGCATATACCTTTTGAGTAACGAGTGTGTTCTTGTGCCCAAGCCGTCGGGAAACGTATGCGATATCAACTCCAGCTCCAAGTAAAAAACTAGCATGTGAATGACGAAGGCCGTGAAAGGTTATTTTCTTGGAAATATGAGCATTATCGAGAATTCGCTTGAACATTTTATTCATGTAAGAGTCTTGCATGTATTGACCAGCGTAGCGACCATCATTAACGAACAACTGCATTGTTCTCACTTTGAACATATAAACACGTAAGTAATTTACCAATTGTTCACTGATCGCTATTTTTCTGATTGATTGTGAATTTTTCGGCTTCGTGATTTGACCAGTTGGCGAGGAAAATGCTTTGGTGATTGAGATGGTCATATTTTGTAAATTAATGTCATCTTTATTCAATGCGATAATCTCGCCGAATCGCATACCAGTTTCTAAGCCAATCAACGTAATAGCCGAAAATTTGTCTGATTGCGAATATAAGTGCCGCTGTAGCTGTTTGAATTGATTACCCTCTAGATACTTGTCATCCGGTTGTTTTCCGTCGTAGCCACCAGATATGAGCCTTACAGAAGGGTCTTTGGGCAGGTAGTTATCAATGACCGCATCTTTCAAGCTTGTTCGAATCGCATTCACTAACATTTTCATGGTGTTTTTTGAATGCGAGAGCGAATATTCACTAATTTTTGCTTGTAGCAGCTTAGCGTTAAGCTCTTTTAAAGTAGTGTCACCAAATAGATTTTTAACAGTGTTCTCAAAAGTTGTATACATGCGCAAAGTTGACGGACGAACTTGTCCTTGTTTATAATGAGTGTACCAATTCTTAAAGTATGCAGCAAAGGTGATTTCTGAAGCTGTAAGACGTTTGCCAAAATGCTTTTGTGACTCTAAATCATAAGCATATTGTTCAGCGTCTTTTTTTGTTTTGAAGCCTGATTTGGTTAAGCGGTTCCGTTTGCCATCTTCAACGACAGAAACTACCGCAGTCCACGTTTTACCACGTTTGTATAGTGATGCCATAGTAATTCTTCTTTCCACCCGACAGAGTAGACCAGTTAGAGTCAGGGTGACTAATATGTATGCACATTTTAAGTTAGATAGTTTATTGGCATCACGGTCATATCATTACACATTCAGCAACTACGTAATCGCCGTAAAGTTAGAGAATTCTATTTTAATAATCGAAATATTGCCGTTATTTGTATTATTCAGCCAAAATTGAGCTTGTAAATGCAAATAATGGCTCTTTTTTTGTTTTTATGTACGCGCATTTCCTGGCATGCAGGGGATGCGCTTTTTGCATTCGCTAAGTTTCGCTTGATATGATAAAGTTGCTTAAGAAACGAAAGGAGATCGCAAATGAAATTATATCCAGAAACAGGTCAAGTATTTACTGAGAATGCTGATGGGTTCTTTATTGACAGCACTAAAATTAATAATGTTACAGAAGTTGAGTACGAGAGAGCAGAAATGGGGGCAGGGGTATACGTTACCTTAAAAATAAAAGTAAAGGAACTTAGGTTTACTGATCAACATATCAATGGACGAATGTTGATGGATGAGAACGAGAATGTTCATCTAATTTAGCATTTTTGTATTTTACGAAATTAATCAGTTGTCTCGTCAGTCATAAAATCATAAGTGACAGAACCATTTTGATATTCGAATAACGATCTGCGACTATCACGCGGGTTAAGAATGCGAACACCTATTTCAGGGATTGCTTTGTCGATTGTATCAGCCAATTCGATTGCGGTATCAGTGATTGCGTTCCATTGAATTGAAATATCGATTCCATCAACGAAATCATCAGTATATCCATTGATTTCATCAATTGCGTCACCTTTTGCGGTCATAACAATCATATTGTCAGTGTAATCATACTCCGTATTCCAAACAGAGGAACCGGATGATAAATTTTCTACCAATTGTTCACGATCAATGCTGTCGGTATCGATACCTGATTTTTCTTTGTCTAGGCTTGATGCGGTTTCTTCAGTCCATTCGGCATCCGCATCAGCAGAGTCATCAGAAGTTTCTGAACTTTGTGAGATAGATGATTCGGAGTCGCTTGTGTTATTTGCAGCGCTTTTTGAACCGCAACCAGTTATGAAAATAGATGATAATAAAATGATTGTAAGTAAAGCGAAACGATGTGTGTGTTCTTTTTTCATGGTCTTGTACCATCCTTATTTAGTATTATCCCTAATACACAAAGAAAAAACTTTCAATGGTTATATAATAAGTATATTGAAATAGGGTAGCTATCCAGTAAGAGGTATCGCTAATCGACTTTCATAACATCAGAAAATACGCCTTCGTGAGCAATTTGTGTACCATCTTCGGCATATATATGGATTACCGGCTTTATATCAGAGTCAGTTCCGCCTGCCGTAGCAAAGGCTAATTCGGAAATTGATAAATACATATCAGCTAATTCTTGCTTTTCTGAATTAGACCAGTATTTTACCTTTTGAGCAACATCAATATTGTAAATATCTTCATGCCCAGATAAAAAATCGGAAGAATCGTAAATATCACCGCTGATGTCGTTAGCTGTTAAATTTCCTTCCATTTGGGAATTAAATTCTTCAGGGTTGTATTCTTCAGCGGATGCTTCTGGTTCTGATAAATCCTCAACTTCATCAGAACCGCCGCTTGCTGATTGAGTAACTTGAGGAGAGCTAGTGAATGAATCATCCGCAGGAGCAGCGATTATAGCAATGGTTAAAAAAGCCGGTAAAATACCTAGTGCGAGAAACATTATTTTTGTGGATCTTGAGAGTTTGTTGCTGCCGTTTTTTTCTGAAGATTCCATTTCTAGAACAGCTTGTAATTGTTGCTCAGCTTTCGCTTCTGCGGGTGATTTTGTATATCTATTTACAATGTCGTGGGCATCTTTATGAGCTTGGTTATTGTCATTTGTTGGCATGATAACACCATCCTTATTTAGTATTATCCCTAATACACAAGGAAAAAACTTTCAATAGTACATATTAAGTTTATCGAAATAGGGCAGTTATCCATAATGATACGCTTGTGAATTTCGTGGGTTTTATCTCTAATTGATTGAACGTTTGAGATTACCCTGTGCCTCATAAGTGAATGGATGGTGAAAAACGTTAGTGAGTGGTCATTGATAAACGGTTCGAGCACTTCAGTAATCGCTTTTAAGTATTTCAATTCGGCCAGTCATAGAAACGTTTTTCGTATAAAACGCAAAATACCCGTATCGCATTCAAGAAAGAATGTAATACGGGTATTTTGTGAGACGATGCCGCCTATTAATACGAGTATTACACCATAAATAAAATGAAATTGCAAGAATCTGGTTCAGCCATGAGACCTCCTTGAACGACAAAAAACGCAACTCCATTTACATGAGGTTGCGCTCCGGATCTCATTTGTCTCGACGGACTAGAAATCATTTCGTAACCTCAGAATATATGGATACATGTTAAATGTCAATTGCTTTATTGATCTTCGAATCTGTAATTTATGGGTATTTTTTTCATGTACTAGTTTAACGACATCACGGTCAAATATGTACGCGCATTCCCTGGTATTCGGGGGATGCGCTTTGTAATATAAGAAAATAGTGAGTCATGTTTAGTAAATTAAAAAAAGAAAATACGAAATTTGAACTGCACCAACGTGAAGTTCGACAAAAAATGGAAGCGGCTAACAAAAGACGTAATCAAATGAACACACGAGTTGAAAATCAACAAAAGCGTATAGATGAACGTTTTAACAAGAGGCTAATCGATTAAAATTTTATTAACGCTAAGCTATTAGGTTCACTAAAACAGCAAATATTGGTACAATGTCAATAGTAAGCAGCATAAAATTGGAGGTGATAGAATGAAGTCGAAAATGTTCGATATCGTTGCTTCATATGTCGGCGCAATATTCGTACTCTTTACCCCATTATATTTTGCGGTTAGCTTTATTTTGACGGAATTCGAGTTTGCACCTATCTCTAAATTAATTATTGCGTTAATTGCTGATGCCATTATCGTTGCTACAACAATTAGATTTTATTACAAATAATAAGTTAGGTAATTTGATTAGTCTTCTGACTCATTGGGTTCACTAGCTTTTTTTATTGCTTCTGAAAGTTCTTTTGAAATAGACGCTTGGATAGAATCCATATTCATGCCTGCTTTATTAGCAAACTCAAGCATACGAGCAATATGAGCATCCTTGGCTTCTAGCTCTTCGTTTAAACGTTTCGTTTCAGCGCCCTTGACACGTTGCCCAACAACACCGTCATCTTCTTTTGTTAATTCAATACCATGGTCTTTACCAAGCATTGCTTTGAACGTAAAACCTTTTTTGCTATGAAGTACAATTAAAGTCAGCAAGAGCAAACCAACAACCGGGGCGATTGCTAAAACTAGTTGAACATCACCTTCAGATTGCACGTTACTTTTAATAATCGGGTCAGAGTCAGGTATAAGTTCACCATACGCTTCAACAAGGTTATACGTAAAACCAGTGAACGCGCGTCCGTTAATATCTTCTTTTTGATTAACATGGAACGTGAGATAAAGCTGGTTATTTGATACGTAGGCATCATATGCCGCACGCAAGATATATGGAATGTACTTGTTTATTTTACTTAACGTTTGTTGTGTATATATCATTCGATACAGCGCGGGATCAGCTTGCTCTCGATTGAATTGCTTTAAAAACTGAACCTTGAGACGTTTAAGAAACGGTGAATTTTGACGACCTTGGACAACGGGTATTTCCTCGAGTTGTTGCTTGGTAATTTCAAAAGGATCGCCGGTTACGACGCCTAACGCAAAACGTTCCGAAGATTTACTTGGAACAAGCACGTAATCGCCAGGCTTAATATCATTAGCAAAACGAGTAAGTTGGCCAACCCATGAGGTAAATGTTCCAACTGGAATTGCATTTCCTTTAGAATCCTTAGGCTTTTTTTCCTGGAACATTATTTTTAATTTATCTTTGTCACTAGCAGTATTTTTAACGTCCGCTAAAGAAATTTCATCGAAACCAATACCGACATATTGGTTGGTTACAAAGTCAGTGAAATAGTCACCGCTTTGTGCACGAATAAACCAATAAGTTGCATCGGAATTTATCGATGGAAGGGAAGAAATGATATCGGATAGGTCGTTAATCTGTAATGTTTCTGGCATAACACTATTTTCTCCGTTCAAGTTAATTAGTTTTACGACATCACGGTCAAATATGTACGCGCATTTCCTGTCGCCAGGGGATGCGCTTTTTTTAGTGAGTAGGTACATGTTTCTTTTCAAGCTTTGATAAGGTTTTTAACCACGGTCCGAGCCGTTTGCCAATGACAGCGAGCTGAGTTGGGCCATATAGACCATTCTCGATAGCATTAGGAGCCACAATTAATTTACCGTTTGCTCCAGTATCCGGGTTAAGCATATCAAACAATACTTGATTCTCGTTTTTCTCGTGATCGTTTTTCACAATGTACATGCCCGGTCCAGTGCCTGGGTATGCTGTTTGTATATATAGGTTTTCATAGGATAAACGAGTGCGTAAAGGCGAGACATGTAAGTCTTCCATGTGATCGACAAGTCGAGTGAGCTTACCATCACGCTTGAATAATCTATCAAGATACGTGCGGTGGTATTCGGGATTGAGCGCCTTATACGACAATGCGATTTTACCTGTGACGTGATCAATTCGGATTGCATCATCGCCTAAGTCATAAGATTCGTGCCAACTCATCCATGGAAATGATAAATCGTAGTTAGAATCAATAAATTCCTGATATTCATCTTCTCGAAGAATTGCTGGGAAACGGTCTTGACCTCGTGCCCGCCAGTTGTAATTGAATAGTTCGCCTACACGAGAGCGATCTTCGAATTGAAAGATAATCTGACGCAGATTATCAAACGTCGGCCAGTAACTTTGCAAATCAGCACTCAGACGAATATCAAAGTTAGATGCTAGTTGCCGAACTAGATCTTCACGCGCCTGAAAATTTAGTTCAACATCAAATTTTAAATTGTTCACGCGCAAGTAACGAGCGTAGATGCTCATAATTAGTTTAGCGGCGCCGATGTTCGCATCGTATTCACGTTGCGCTTTCGTTCGACCGTGTAAGACGAGATAATTTGCTACGTGAGAAATTTCGTGGGCAAGAATAAATACGCGACTATTCATATCTAATAAAATACGACTAAATAAGATGTCATGATCGTTTATAAAGCTAAGTTTCTCGTGCTCTAACCGTTCATCTGTCAAACGAATAGTAAGTGAGTTTGCTTTTGCAATGCGTACTAATTCATCCATGAAGAAATCAAGTTCGACTTCTTGTTTCATTTACAAAGTATCTCCATTCTTTTTTGCACGTGCTAACGCAGCTAAGTCAGAGTCGGTAACTTCAGAACCATTGTCGGCCGCACGCAGTACGTGCTGTGTTTTTTTAGATGCCTGCGACAATTTTAATTTCTCGTTAAAATTGATAATTTGCTGCGCTTCATCTGTTTCATCTACTATATTAGTAGTGTTATCCGTTTTTTTTGGCGCCCGTGACAATTTTAAATTCTCGCTAAAATTTATAATTTGTTGTGCTTCATTTTCTGGTGTATCTGGATCTATGTGAGAAATGACTTTCTTTTGTACGTTAGTAAGAGCATCAAATTCGCTAGGATATACACCTAGAAGATATTCTGGCGTAATTCCGAATATATTTGCGAATTGATTTGCTCGGTCAAGAGGAAATCCTCGAGTCTCATTAAAATATTTAGAAATTGTAGATTTTGAAATATTTGTGGCGTTAACAATATCCTGCTGAATCATGCTACGTTCGGTCATTAACGACCTCATCAATTCAATTATTTCGTGGTTGGTTCGCATAATATATACTCCTTTGATTGGTTCAAATATATCACAAAATGGAAACTCTAACCAACAAAATGGTACATATAAGATACTAGTCAGTTGACAAATCGGAAACAAGAGGCGATAATGAACATATCATACAAGTGAGGAGGATTCAGATGAAATTTGATCTAAATAGATTAAAAGGCGAGCGTGTATCACGGGGGTGGACTCAAGAAGAATTGGCATTTCATCTCGATTGGAGTCGTGAAAAGTATGCAGCGAAAGAGCGTGGGCGCATTTCTATGTCCGCAGATGAATTAGCGCTAGTAGCATCCGCATTAGGCGTTTCCGATGTTGGGCGTTTTTTTACAATTAAAGTTGACAAATAAGAAACTTTAGTTGATTAAAGTAAATCTATTTCAACAAGGTTAAGTCAAAGATAATCAACATTTGAGTTTGTCTATTATCTTTTTCAACTTAAGGGGATGCATCGCTTGATGTTCCACGTACTTGCAAATTTGTTTGTTAACCCGTGTGAAACGCACAGAATGAGAGGAGGCGACTAGAATTGCACCTTACGCAAGAAAAAATTAAAGAGATTGCGAACGCTGCTCAAGGATTGTCATTGCACGAGTGGTTGGATGTCAGTAACGCAATTGCAAGTGCTTATCAACGACCAATCAAAAAGAGCCTCACTAACGGCGAGGTTAGTAAGGCTCTACTGCAATTCATACTGCGGCAACTTGCTCGACATTCAAAAAAGCAAGTATCAATGGTTGCCGGTAAACATAAGTTGTTTATTCCAGGTTAGTGCGGAATGATACGTCAAGTTTTGAAACGTGAATGATACGAGTCGAATCATCAGCGTAAATTAATTGAACAAAAGAGTTGGCGAATGATGAAATATTTTTCAACGGCGTTCCGGTTTCATCCAGCAATGAAACATTTTCGTTAGAAGCTGATAATATTATCAGCTCTTCGCGAAGCGCCTTGACGATAGATTCACTTTGTGTATCGGGCAGTTCGAAATCCATAGTTTTCTCCTTTCGATGTTAGTCAGTCCAGCACGACTGCAACTATATTATAAGGCGAAATTGAAATGGCGGCGGGAATGATGATTGAGAGGAGGTGACTTAAATGTTCGAAGTTGGAGATTTCATCGAAATTTCAGGCTCTTTGCTTGGAAAAGTTGTTATCAAAAAAGCCAATTGGATAGGAATTCAAAGAATTCACTACGCAATTGGCTTAGAACAGTATTTCTTAGCACCTGAAATCGAAATCTATGATAACTCCATTGAGAGTTATAAAGAAAAACATTGGATTCGCAAAATTGATTTCGATGGGTGGACGAAAAAAACGGGTACACAGAGCACCTTTGGAAAAACTAAATGGCCGCTACTTGATTGATTGAATCCATTCCGATTGGCTGGTTGCTTTTACGTATAAATCTACGGCAAATTTTGCGCTGTCAAAGTAATTACGGGTTACTCCGAGCACCAGATAGAATTTGCTTGAAGAATCAAAAGCGATAGTATCGCCAGTTGCTGGAATTGAGTCAAGTTGGTGCGCCTCGTTTTGAGGAACATCATTGCCACTGTAAATGTGGACAAATGCGTTAATCATTATCGAAGCTCCTTTCTAATTTTGTCAGTCGCGCTACGACCGCGATTAAATTATAAATCGAATTGGGAAACTAAGTGAATATTTGAATCTAAAGGAGGTGAATGGGTATGCCGCCGTTTGATGAAATGACCGAAAACGAAAAAAGGACTGAAGTTGAATATTTACACATCTTGTTGGCTAAGAAAAAAAGAACCCGTGACCGTCGAAATCAACGACACGAATTCTTTCTGAAATGGATATATCCATTTCTTGTTCCGATTATCATAAGCATTCTTGCGAGCCAATTGCTAAGGTAAAAAATGAGCAATTACAGTTACAAACTAAATTTGAGGTGGGAATGGAATCAAGCGGATACATTATTTTTTATTCAGTTTCTTGGATAGTAACTATGCTAATTATTACATCGTGGACTATGAGGTTTTGTGCATTTTGGAAATGGTCTGTGACAATTTTGGGTATTTTAGCGATTTTGCAATTGCTGTTGCTTCTTTCAGAATAGCAGTCCGCAGTTCTTCGTAAGCTTAGAAATATAATCCCAAGCTGTTAATATTTGAAGCTTCAACAACGAATTTGTCATTGAAAATGAATGTTTGGATTTAAGGGAGGTGAATAGCAATGCCTAGGGGACACGAAAAAAGACACCGGTTTAATGAACCGGTGCCTGGCGATGGAGTTTGGGATGAGCAAACAATGTTGGCATTCAAGAACTACTGGAATGGTCGTAATAGATTAACTAATATGGCAATCGCAGTATTAGCAATAATCGTTTCGCTCGGTGTTTATTTCTTCAAATAGGCAAAAATACTGATTACTAAAGCAATTATGGATAGCAAACGATTTATAAGGACTTGGTTAACATAGCCGAAAAACTCAGACTGTCCAGCTAATGTAATTGTGTAATCAAACGTCGGCGTGCTGCGCCAAACGCCCGCTTCATCGAAATATGCGTCTTCGTTCAACACTTTCAACAGCCTATTTCTAATTACAAAATCACGATACTTGTATTGTTGAGTTATTTTTACTCTTCCAAACAAGTTTGCAACTAATAATCGAATAAATATCGAAAAATTCATTTAGTTTAATCCTTTATGTGTATTCGACTGCTAGTACAGTCGGTGAATCAATTATAACAACTATAGGCTTGGAAAAATGTCTAATAAGCTTGCAAGAGGAGATGGATAAAAATGGAACAGTCACGGAACGATGAGTTTTCGGTAGTGTTTTATTTTAATGACGCAAATCAGCGCGTCGCAATTTTGCGTACCAAGGGAGTTCCTAGTTATACAGACGAAATGCACGAAACTTTGATTGGGTTTCACCCCAGTCTAAAAGAAAAAGAACTCTACGCCTTATATCAAGGAAAAGAGTTCTTGGTGTGGCCGGACGCTTATTATAACGAGGCTAAAGATTTAGGGCTGTTTTAGCAAGTCCACCGGCAACTTGCCCAAGGATACGAAAGGTAGGTACTCATCATGATTATTCAAGATAGCTATACAAAAACATTAACCAATATGTCGCTGAATGGCTTAGTTGAGCTGTCGAATTTGAAGTATGAGTTAATCGAAAGTCAAGCGGGTCACATTAACTTACTTCAGACTAATTTTGAATCTAAAAAGAAGTTTGTGATGGAACCAAGAGTTACACCGGATTATCAATCTACAACAACTTTGTTGGAATTGATTGATATGCAAGATCAGGTTATTGCACAACAAGCAGCGCACATTGTTATTTTGCAATGTCAGCGCTATCCGGAACGGGTTAAATAACTAATATGGCAATCGCAGTATTAGCAATAATCGTTTCGCTCGGTGTTTATTTCTTCGAATAGGCAAAAATACTGATTACTAAAGCAATCGTCGTACGTGAATTTAAACAGTAAAAGTAAGGAGGCAAACAATGGCAGACACATTATTACAAACGTTAACCACCGAGGTAGCAACTCAATTAATCGCAGTTCTACAGCCATTAAAGAATGAGTATGAACCAACAAGCCTGACGGTTAGCAAAAAAGCGTTAGCCAAGTGGCTGGATGTTGATGTCAGCAAGATTGACACGTACATGAACGAGGAATATTTCCGAGATCACGTCTATCAGCAAAACTTTGCGGGCAAAGACGCACGATACTACGTTGACCAAGTTCGCCCATGGTTGTTCCAACGACCAACTCATTTAGATTAATAAAAAAATCCCGACAGATTAGAAAAAGATTAAATGAGATGGTATTAGGAAAAACCGGGCGATTGCCTACACGAAAGAAAGGGCTATGAACATTGACTAAAGGCGAGAATAGCAATCCAGAAGTTTTGAAACAACTTCGATATATTAACAAGCAACTTAAGCACCAAAATCATTTATTAGCGCAAATCGTAAAGGATACGTCATCCGCTCATGGCATGCCGGATTCGTCGCAGACCATCGCCCAAAACATGGGTTTAGCTGGTCAGAAACACGAGGCTTAATATGGTGGCAATTGTTATTAGCAGCATCGCGTTAGGTGTAGCGGTGAGTTTTACATCAATCATGTTCGTTTTGGCGTGGCGAGCTAAGGAGGAGTAGCAATGAATATGAAATGGAATAAATTAGAGCTGAAGTTACTCGTTAATGAATATGTGCACGGTGGCGCAACCGCTAAGGTGATTGCTGCACAATTAGGTCGCGCACGTAGTTCTGTTGAAGCAAAAATTCGTAATCTGAAATTACGGCATTCAAAGCCAGGTAAAGGTGGTGAAAAACAATGAGGACTGCGGAGTTCATTGATAGTGCTAGGGCATTGCCTTGGGTTCGTAAGATTGAGTTAGTTATTGCGACCAACGCACATACGTATTTGTTAATTAATGCCGGCAAGCGAAACGGGAATATCGCAGCTGAAATTGACATTGAAGAAACGATGACGTTTTCGACAAATTTTGATAATTGGAACAAGTTAAAAATTGCTGAAAAGCGAATTTTATACGGCCTGATTGATGAATATGCAAGAACTGAACTATTGGATAGGAGGTGAGAAGTGGATGGCGGAAGTTTGGTTACTTGCAATAAGTGTCACAAGCGTGGTGGTGGGTTTCAGTTTTGCTACAACGTTCGATATGAAAAGGACTACGCGCAAGCATGGAAATCACATTGAAAATTCCCTGTTAGGAGTCACTGGGATTTTGGAAACCCGTGACACGGTGACAACAAAAAAGCACACGTGACTGAAGATCACATGTGCTAAATGTTTTAAATTAAATTCGACAAAAATTCAACTCAAACCAACTAACATCATTCTAGTTGAATTTGTCGGTTTTTGCAATCAAGAGGGCACCATAACGTTGAAAATCAAGACTTTTAAAGTTTTGAGAAGTAGACGTTTTGGCCTCGTTATACTGTATTAACTTAACGACGCAACTTAAAGTGGTGGAAAAATGAGGAAAGCTACAGCCTTAGTTAAATATTTTAGGGAAACTAGATTGTTTGCTGGGGCTGATTATTTTGAAGGCTCAATCATTCCCAAGCATATGCCAATTGATTTTGTGCCAGGTGGGAAACTCCCATCTCGTAAAAAGGTCGAAGCAACTAGACCAGCACAGAAGACACTCAACGATGAGAATAGCCGTCGATATTTCAGATTGCTGATGATTGCAAATTTCTTCGTGAACACAGCTCTACACATAACTTTGACCTATAACGATATGTTTCTCCCTGCCGGCTACGAAGATGCCGAAAAACGCTTTAGCAACTTTATGAGAAAAGTTAATGCTAATCGAAAGCGCAGGGGTCAAGAAACAGTTCGGTTCTTATCAGTGGTGCAATGGGGTTCTGAAAATGGACGAATCCATCATCACTTAATCATTGAGAATGATGGGTATCTTAACGAACAAAGCGTTCGAGATATGTGGAGTGTTGGGCGTGGCAAGAATAAGCAGCAATTGGGATTTGTTGACGTGCAAACAATTCAAGATACGTTCCCAGGCGAACACGAAGGCACAGCTGTCGAAAAACTAGCAAACTATTTCACGAAAGATTTTGGCAAGTTCGCTAAGGGAAATAACAAATGGAGTTCTTCCCGAGGGAACCTAGTTAAGCCGGAATACCAACCTAAGCGTGATTATAAGTTTTCGAGAGCAGCGGTTATGCGACGTCTGCAAGAAGGCACCCTTGAAGAATACATTCGCGAAATGTATCCAGATTACGAGTTGCTCGAATTTACTCGCAGAGACAAGGAACTGGTGAACGTTGATGTGCGGGATAACATGTTTGATGGAATTCATATCTACTTTAGAATGCGTCGTATAACCACTTAGAAAGTCGGTGAATTATATGCACGTAGATCCAGCAACATATGTCTATGATTTGGTACCCAAGAGCGTCCTTGAAATTGTGTACCAACAATTAAAAGAAAGTGCCAATAAATTTATTTTAGAAAAGGGATAGACCATGAAAAATACGGTTGAGGCGGTTTGGTTGCAAACCAAGCTCGGGGATGTAGCCAGGGTTAAGCAAATCAGCAAAGATATTGTTGATGTTGTACTTTCAAATGGCTCGATTCCAGTAGTACTTGCTACATTAGACCGCAAAAATCATAAAGTAACTTGGGCAAGTGTATTTGATAAGCGCCCACTCAAAATGATTCAACTATTTAATTTTTGGGTTACAGGTGCAGATATATACGCTTTCCGCTACATGGCATACGTCATCCGTAAGAGTAAATCCAAAAAGGAAATCAATTACCTGCGCCGAGGAGCTCAACTCGGGGATGATGATCCGTGGACTTTTGGAATTGATGATGCCTGGTCGTTTATGCGAGAACAGGATGCGTATGCCAAGATTCGGGAACTAAACATCGTTGGTGCAGTTCCCGAAGAAGTTGAAATGTAGGTGCGACTATGAAGTCAATAGAAATTTTTGTGAAAACCGAAATGTATAAAGTTACTAGTGTTGCCACGGGGCAATTGATACACATAGCTAAAGCAGAAGTGGATGCCAAAGCATTTGTTGAAAAATGGCGATTAGTCTATTCGGAATTAGTTCAGATTGACCAATTTACTCATTTTGCGTTTGCTGAGGCCACAGATGAGGAGAATACAAATGAGCTATAGCGATGAACAAATGCAGATGCTAAAGAATCTTATGCCACAGCTTATTCAGTCTGGTGCAGAAAACGGGTATATATACCATATCAAGCAAATGCCAACGGGAATTATCAACGGCTATGTACACGTGACTTCAAAATCTAAGTTCTTTGGTGTGCATTACAACCAGTTACAGCATTTAAACGTACATGGTGGGCTAACTTATTCAGAACTAGAAGAATCTTCTTCAGGGGCTGAATGGGTACTTGGGTTTGATACTGCTCACTTAATAAGTCGGAATATGTATATTGGCGAACGGGGTGAACCTATCCCGCAGGTACAGACTCAAAATCTTGTTTGGAACGAAATAAAAAAGCTCACACTACAAATGCGAGAAGAGGAGATTGCTGATGAGCAACAAAATTAATATTAATGTGTATGAACTCAATGATGGGGCGTTTGGCGAAACTATCAATGCCGAATTGTCTAAGTTGTTTGCAAATATCCTTGATCAAAACACAGACCAAGACAAGGCGCGTAAATTAAATATCATGTTGACCGTGAAACGTAGTAAGGAATTCAAAGACGAATACATCGTTTTTGCCGATACCAAACTCACACTACAACCAGTAACAGGACAAGTTACCAAGGTGCTTGCTGGTCGTGATTACAACACAGGGCGAATTGAAGCAAATGAGTTGCGTTCTGGCGTTAAAGGTCAAACTTATTTTGATACTAAAGATGAACGTTTGAAAACTGATGTCGGGGAAGACATTGAAGACGTTGAGGCTACTGTGTCTGATGAGAAAAATCTTCCTGCACCAAAAGACAACCTCATTGATTTACGAAAGAAAGGCTAGGGATTAACAAATGCTTAACTACGATACACTTGAATTAATTCAACAAACTGCCCATGAAGCTATGCAAAATAAAATTATTGAACACGAAGGGGAAACGTTCTTGATCCAAGGCAACAAAATCGAACGTTACCAACCAGATGATCGTGTCCAAACGGTGCTCGAAGTCGCTAAGTTTGCAGGTATCGTTGATTTGATTAAGAAACCCGATACTTTGGGCGTTGTAAAAGACGGCACACCACGATTAATTACAGCAATCCAAGTCGTAGATGAAACGAAAGTTAATCTATTGGGGGACGTGGACAACGCTGGCCGGCGTGAAGTGTTGGCAGTTGCTAACGCTTACGGTACACCATTCTACTTTGATAATTACTACGACACCGAAGATGCGGTTATTAAATTGCAGGCGCTTTTTGCCGACACAGAAGACCGTGCCCTGGTTCTTAAGTTCCTTGGCAATTTAACGGACGGTGAAAGTCGAACTTTAGAGGATGACGGCATTACCCAAGCGGCAACCATTAAGACTGGGATTGCGTCAAAAGGTGAGGCAAAGGTGCCAAACCCCGTCAAATTGAAGCCTTTCCGTACGTTCTTGGAGGTTGAACAGCCAGAGAGTCCATTTATCTTCCGTGTTAAAGAAGGCCCACGAGCGGCTCTCTACGAAGCTGATGGTGGTTACTGGAAGATTCAAGCGATTAATAACATCAAACAATATTTTGTTGACGCCTTAGGGGATGAATTCCCGGATATCCTTGTACTCGCTTAAACAAAAATAATTCACACGCTGAAATGCCGGACGGGGGAAGTGCCCATTAGCGAATTACGAATAGAAAATCGAAAGGATGCGAATCATGAAGGGACAAAAAGGATTGTGGGTCGTTCGAGTTGAAAAAGTTAAAGACCGCATACAATACATTGAAAACATCAGACATGGTGAATATGCCGATTACATTGATTTAACGAATGATTGTTGGGAAGCTGCTGAATTTAATCAGGAGCAAGCGAGTAAGGTAGCCGCTCTGTATCGTGGCCGAGCGGTGGAAGTGTGAATGAGCAGTATTAAACATTATTTATCGAGGTTCTCATGGGAAAAAGTAAAAAATATGATTGAAGCAGCCGGAATTGTCATTGCTGCTTCAATCACGGTGCTAGTACTACTTAAAATAATGCTTGTTGCCGGCAATTTGATTTTTGGAGATTAAAATTATGATTTATAGATTCCTAGTATCATTTCTTATCGGCGTATTGGATTATTCGTTTGCAATGGCATGGATTGGTTGGGGTGATTTGCCACCTACGCCAAAGACGCCGGGTATCGCATGGTGGGTCAATGGAGTCGGGCTACTGTTCTGGATTATCAGTTACATTGCACTACTGATTAAAGAATAGATTACAAGTACTTACTTAGTCTGAAAAACAATAAAAAAGCACTCAGCTTTCACTGAATGCAAAATGGTATGTGTTTTGGTTGACATGTCCATTATAACATTTGTGTGAGGTGAAAATATGGAAGTTTTTGTACCAAAGGAGATTGAACTCTTTGATAGTTTACTGGATTATGACGCAACTGCCAAAAAAGTTAAATATTTTTTTAAGCAGCCACGGAACAAAGTGCCGAAGTTTGAACGGCTGTATACCCAAGCCGGCATCTCTGATGCCGACTTAAAAAGTCCAACGTTGTCAGCTGATAAGGTTCAAGCTTCGGCTGACCAAAATAGCGCAGAACAAAAAATGATGACTATCATGATGGCTAAAGAAAAGCTAGCTGCGATTCTTGCAGTAATCGAAGGAATGGAAACTGTCAAAGGCCGCATTATGAAACTGTATTACATACAGGGGTACTCAGATCGCCAAGTTATGTCAGCGGTCGGATATGGCGAAAGTCGGTATCGTGATTTTAAGACAACGGCTGCCGTAGTATTTGCGGAAAGTTTGGCAGCGCGCAATGTCGGCATTAATTTAACGCGTTATGTCGTAAATGATGAAAAAATACCGGAAAACGAAGAAAAAAGTACGAAAACGGATTAAAAATGGTCGAATAATCAAAAAATCGGACATTTTCGAAAGATTTCACGAAGTTTTCACGGGGTTTTTCGGTAGTTGTTGTGTGAGATTATAGTATTGTGCCAGAGATAAGTTAATTTATGCCTGGTGCCCTCACACAAAGGAGTGCAAGTCAGTGGGATTACTGGTTTGTTACTTGATCACTTAGCTCAATGGTAGAGCATTACGTACGCCGCGATAAAGGTTCCTGGTTCGATTCCGGGAGTGATCATAGACAGGTTCTCCAGCCTGTCGGGCAAATCACTGATTGTGGTGGAGTGTTAAAGTTTTAACACGTGAATTTGGTGCCAGCTGCTGTGGTTGGAAGAAAATATAATGGTCTATGTTGAAACCTTGTGGCACAGCGATTCGGGTTCGAGTCCCGACTGGTATTTAGGACGGCACTGACAGTCACCGTCCGAAAGGCTTTAAAGTTTTTTGCCTTGGAATAACTCCTTTTTTATATTGTTTGTTTCATGCTCTACGGTTTGATCACCGTAGTTCTGCTTGCAAGGTCAGATAGTTCTCTTACTTGAATACCTGTTTAGTTAACCGATATTAAGTTTTACCCCACATTACTATCTGCCTAGGTTCGATTCCTGGGGCAAGCATTAGCAATCTCATTCACAGGCAGGTCCATGAGGTTGCGCTCCTTAGTTTTATCTTGTTTTAGCTCACCGCTTCGGCTGTGGGCTTTTTGTTTTGTCTGATTTTGTCTGAAATGGAGGTGATTTTTATGACACTAAAACCAAAGCAAGTCCTTGCTATTACTACATTGTATGAGCACGAAGGTGATTGGACGTCGGACAAAATCGCTGAACACGTTGGAACAACTACCAGAACATTGCAAAGATGGCGTCATGAGGATGAAGAGTTCCAAGCAGAATTCAAGAAATATTTATCTCGTCAGTTTAAGGGGCTGCGTCCCAAAGCGATTCGGACGCTTGGGGCGCTGCTTGAATCAGGAAAGCCATCAGTTCAACTAGGTGCGGTTAAGGAAATCTTAGATCGCTCAGGTTTTGCAGTTGAACAGATTATCACTTTGCAAGACGAACGCGAGAATGTATCGCCATTGGAAGGCCTGAATACGGATGAATTGAGGATACTTGCCAATGCGACGAAGTCAACCATTAACAAGTGATATTCTAAGCGACCCGCTAACGCACGAAGCCATCATGAAAGCCTATGCGAACAGCTCTTATGAAGGCTACTTTTTATATAGCCATCACGAAGAGTATCAACTATTGCGCCACACAAAGCTCATCACGGATCAACTACAAAGAATTATTGATGGTGAAGAGTTGCGGTTGATAGTGGAAATGCCACCTCGGCACGGTAAGTCAGCAAGTATTACGGAAACATTCCCGAGCTATTACTTAATGAAGAATCCCGAAAACGAAGTCATGGCCGTTGCTTATTCGGAAGATTTATACAAGAAATTTGGCCGCAAGAATCGTGACAAGTTCACGGAATTTGCACCAAAACTCACTGATGGTGAGTTGCGTATCTCGAACAACACCTCATCCGTAAGTGAATGGGGTGTGCAGGGTCACGGAGGCATGATGCGTTCAACTTCAATACTTGGTGGCGCCACTGGCCAAGGTGCTGATTTACTCATCATTGATGATCCAGTCAAAAATATGCAAGAAGCTTTGAGCATGACAACTCGTGACCGTGTCTATGAAGAATATCAAGCGACTTTCCGTACACGTGTTCATTCAGGTGGTTCAATCATCGTCATTATGACTCGATGGTCAGAAGATGACCTGGTTGGCCGAATCTTAAAGAAGGCAAAGCCTGGCGAATGGACAGTTCTTCGCTTGCCGGCCATCGCAGAAGATACAGATGATTTGTTGGGACGTAAGATTGGCGAACCACTAGCTCCCGAACTTGGTTATGACAAAGCTTGGATGGCTGATATTCAAGCAGAAGTTGGTTCCAAGACTTGGGCAGCGTTGTATCAACAAAGACCAAAAGCTCAAGGTGGTCAAATGTTCAAACGTAATCAAGTAACTTGGTACGTTGATTCAGCAGAAACTAAACGAAGACTTGGGCTAGATGATTCAGTTGAAGTTTTCCCGGTGCACATCGATAAAACAATCCAATCATGGGATGCCACATTCAAGAAAACTGATACATCCGATTTCGTAGCGGGTCAAGTTTGGGCTAAACGGGATAACAAATACTTCTTGATAGACCGTCATCACGAACGTATGGGCTTCACTGAAACAATCAAAGCAATTCGTCGTATGACCACTAAACACCCAAAAGCAAAATCTAAATACATTGAAGATAAGGCTAATGGATCTGCGGTTATCGACGTGTTGAAAAAGGAGCTGGAAGGAATTACGCCAGTAACTCCAGAAGGCGGGAAAGAAGTTCGAGCGAATGCTATTACGTATTTGTGGGAGGGTGGCAACATTTACTTACCGCACCCTGACTGGCGGTCTTGGGTTGATGAATATATGGATGAACTTGAATCATTTCCATATGGCGTTCATGACGATGAGGTCGATAGCATGACCCAGGCGCTAAACCAGTTGCGTTCGAAGGGTTCATTAAAGAAACGTTTTGGAATGAGTTAATAAGAAAGGAACTGAGCAATTGAGTGTTAAATCAGAGATAAAGGCAATGAAGACCGATGGCAATGATTACTATTCAGCAGGGATGCGTTCATATGGTTCAAATCTTAGATTGAGTCACTCTCCTGAAGAATATGAAGCGTTGTATGCGTCTAATCCGATTGCTAAGAATATTGTCGATATCCCGGCAGACGACTTAACTCGTAATGGGTGGAAGATTACATTTGATGGTGATGATAAGGACGGCAAAATGCTGGCGGACAAACTTGAAAGCAAGCTCAAACAGCTGAAAGCGCCTGAAGCGTTTGCCGAAATGTTCCGCTACTCCCGACTATACGGTGATGGCTTTATTTTCATTGGAACAGTTGAGAGCAAGAAACATGAGCTTAGAGAAATACTTAAGCCGGATGGAATTAAAAACATTGCATACTTAAATGCTTTCTCGCAAAAGAAAGTTAGTGAGCTCGTTCAGAATGAGAATGTCTATTCCGAAGACTTCGGTAAATTAGAATCGCTGATTGTCAATTCGTATAATCGCGTAGGCGTTCGTGAGCCCAAAAAGAAAAAGAAGAATAAAACAAAAGAAGGCTCGCAAGTAATTGATTACTCGCGAGTTTTTCACGATCAGTATTTACGTTTTGAGGACGACGTTCAAGGCAGCGGTTTGATTGAGTCGTTGTTCAAGATTCTTGAAGTAATTGATACAGCGACGGACTCTATCGGTCGGATGCTTTACGATTTTACGTTTAAAGTCTATCAAACACCGGGCGTCGATGACTTGAATCCTGAAGAAGAAGCTGAATTGAAAGCTCGGGTTGATTCTCGCTTTGGGATTGAGCACTTGGCGCTGATTGGGAGTGATGAAAGCATTGATAAAGTCGGAACTCCACTTGCTGGGATTAACGATTTGTTAGATTTTATTTGGGATTACTTGTCCGGAGCTGCACGCATGCCAAAAAGCATTCTTAAAGGTCAAGAAGTCGGAACCGTTAGCGGTGCTGAGTACGATGTCATCAACTATTACGACCGAATAAAGGCCATCCAGAATAATGATTTAAAGCCACATTTGGAACGTTTGATTCGATTGTTATTGCAGTCTGATGAATTTGGCAATATTGATCCTGATTCAAAGAAGTGGTCAATTGAATTCAATAGTCTTTGGAGCCTCGATGCAAAGACTGAAGCGGAAGTGGCTAAGTTGATGGCTGATTCAGCAAGCACTCGAATTCAGTCGGGCATGACCTCGCCAAACGAGGAACGTGATGCTGCGTTCGGTAAGCGTGGCGTAGCTGGAGCGAAGTTCTTAGGTGATTCAGCTGACGGCGCAACATTCGATGTATTGATCAAAGCAATTGCCAAGGCAACTGAAGCTGATTCAAATGGTGATTAGATGAAATGGACGGAGAAGGATTACCCTAATCGTATTGAAAACGCCTATTTTGAGAGCATGACCAAGAGCGTGCTACCGCAAACATTTGCAATTATCATCTATGCATTGAGAAACGTTGCGCCATTGCTACCAGATAAGCGCTGGCGGGCAGATGCCATCGAACCTGAAGTATTAATCCCAACACAAGAAAAAGCGCTTAAACGTGGTTTAGAACGTAAAATGGCAGGTTTGGAAAAATTTGCTCAAAGTCAAAGGCTATCCGATGATGACGCTAAGACATTTGTTCACTCAACGGTAATGGCGTTGAATATGTTCAATAAGAGTAATCTTGATAGCATGTTCGAGTTTAAGCGTTTAGGTAAAACGCGCGATATGACGGGATTGGGAAGTTATATTGACACCGCAATTAAAGAAAACGTTGATTTAATCAAAACAATTCCAAAAAAAGTTCACGAACAGATTGTTGATGCCGTTACCTGGGCAATTGATAATGGTGAACCTAAGCAAGCGTTAGAAGCTAATCTGTTAAAACTTGGAGCAAAATCTGAAGGGCGTGCACGATTGATTGCTCGAGATCAAACTGCAAAAATTTACGGGCAAATTAATTCGCGGAGGCAGCAAGATAATGGCATTAAGGCTTTTCGCTGGATAACCGTCGGCGACAATCGAGTGCGAGACTCACACGTAGAAGTTGCTGACCATGTATTTATGTATTCCGATTATAAAGAGCATACGCCAAATGGTTGTTTGCCAGGTGAAGACATACAATGCCGATGCATTGCTGAGCCGGTCTTTGATGATGAACTCAGCGAGATGGATGTTGATCCCTACGAAGGACAAACGGAAGATGTTAGTGAAAATGCGGATGTAGAAAAGCTTCGAAGATTTCACACTAAAAACGTCACGACGGCCGGCGATGCCTTATCTCATGTATCAAACGAAATGAAGAACTTAATAGAACATGAAATTTATGTGCAGGTTCGCGATGCTCCAGTTGTTCAACGATTCTTAGTATTGGGAGGGATGAGAGTTGCATTCACAGATAAGATGCGTCCTGGAGAATTAGGAGGAACGGTGTTACGTGATGACCGTATTCGAATGCGGTTTAACGCACGCTACTTTGCTACTAAGGATGTATTAGTCAATGAAGAGAAAAAATTAGCTGACAAAATGTTCGGTGTCGTTGTTAGACCAGAAGATTTATATCGATATACCGTAACTCATGAATTTGGACATGTAATTGAATTTTCTATTTATAGAGAATATGGAGTGAAACCAAGTGTCTTGCATAAGCAAATACTTGATAAGTTTGCTACAATGTATCCAAGCGAGAACATTAAAAAATACTATTCGCAGTATATTCACGATGATCCAGGTGAATTATTCGCGGAGGCTTACACCGATTACCGGATTGGAATTGTCGGTAAACTGGGAAAGGCTTTTGAAGCTGTAATGAAAGGATATAGTTAACAATGATATTAAAATCGATTGCACTAATGAACGAAGATAAGTTCATGTTGAATGCAGACTATACCTATATTCCAAAACCTGATACTCCTCGTTCGCTAGTCCTGGATTGGATTACAGAAAAGAAGTGGAAATCTAAGGAGATGGGCGAAGACCTGCATCCAGTAGCAGACTATGTTTTTGAAATTGAAAAGCATATTAATGATTATCCTGATGATTCAAATAATTAATTAAATGAAAGCAGGCGCAACTTAAGGGTGCGCCTTTTTTGTGCACTTTTTTTGAAAGGAGAAGAAAATATGACAATTTATACACGTTTTGGCTGTATTGAATGCCAGAAAACAAAATTAACAGCAAAAGCGTTCAAGCTAGTATTTAACGAAGTGAATGTTGATGAGGAACCAGAAGCATTAGCTAATCTGAAAGATATGGGATTTGGACAATTGCCGGTTGTGCTACACGAGGGACAAATGTGGTCAGGTCATCAACCCGATGTTTTAAAGCGAATTGCTATGGAAGCGTAGCGAGCAAATTATGAGAGGAGGTGATATTAACATGGCAACAAAGAAGGAAGAACAAACAACAGTGACCAAGAAGAGCCACGTCGTTGTACTCGGTGACTGCTTAGATGCAATCGCAACTGCGAATGGTATGTCAGTAGCAAAGCTCGCAAAGATTAATGAATTAAAAGGCTACAACATCAAACCAGGCATGGAACTGAAACTTAGTGTTGAGGAGGTGGACTAGCATGGCATTTAGATATGATCATGCGCTAGTCAATGACAGTGCATTTGAATTAACGCCAGAGGGTTATTTGAATGCTGAAGTCCCTATTGCGCGTGCTGGAGTATTTCCGTACAAACAGCCTGGAAACAAGGTTCGTTATGAAGCCAAATTACCTGAAGAGTTATTTAGTTCATCAACAATTGCATCCGCAAATCGTAAACCGCTAACAAGTGGTCATCCAAGCGAGTTAGTAGACGCAACCAACATCAAGAAATATCAAGTTGGTTGGACTGATTCAGATGCTCGTGAGGTTGACGGTGCGTTGGTAGTTGGAGTTACCGTTACTGACCCTCAAATAATTGATGAAATCCAAACAGGTATTCGTAAGGAAATTTCAATAGGGTTCGTTACTGATGAACAAAATGTTCGTGGAGTTTTTGATGGCGCGGAATATGAAACCGTTCAAAAGGACATGCGGATAAACCACGTAGCGATTGTTGCGCGTGGTCGTGCTGGAAGTACTATATCGTTCAAAGCTGACTCTGCTGAGATGGTTGTTGAAGATAACGCTGAACAAAAAAACGGAGGAAAAACGATGAAGATTCGTTTAGATGGTCAAGATGTTGATCTTGAGGAAGCTCAAGTACAATCAACAATCACTGATTTAGAAACAAAAGCTGCTACCGCGACAGCAGAAATGGAAACAGTTCAAGCTAAGGCAGACGCTGCGGAAGCGAAGGTTGCTACACTTGAAGAAAATATGAAAGGCATGGTTAAAGCTGATTCGATTGACGAGTTAGCTGACCAGCGTGCCAAGTTTAAAGAGTCTGCCAAGAAGGTTTTGGGAGACTCTTTTGATTTTGTTGGCAAGTCTGATAAAGATGTGAAAGTTGCTGCAATTACCAAAGCTAACCCAAATCTTAAATTGGATAGTAAGTCAGATGCTTACGTTAATGCTTACTACGACATCGTCGTCGATGCAGCAGACGAAGGTTTTATTGCTGGGATTAACACACGTGGTGATTCAGCTGATGACGACAAGAAGGAAGTCGAAGAATTGCGTAACAAGCGTATGAACATGAATAAGAAGGGAGAATAGCACATGCCTATTCCAGAACCAAAAAAATACATGGATTCAGAGCTTGGACTTGGTAAAATTTCAAGTTTCCAATCTCATGAAGCCAAGACACGTACATCAGGAGCAACTATTGCACCAGGCACACCACTTCAAACAGTTGGAGGCGTGGTTACAGCGTTAACGAACGGGAAGTTTGCCGGTGTTGCAATCGCCAAGAATTTCGTTAAGGAACTCGATTATGACGGTGTAGCTAAAAATGCTGACTATGAGCCAAATGAACCAGTGCCAGTGCTAACCAAGGGCGGTATCACGGTAATTGTTGGCGAAGACGTAGTAACAGATCAGCTTGCAACTGTTCGTAGCGGTAAGTTTATGGTGGCCACGCCTGCATCCGGCACCGGGGAAACTTACAATCCAGGTGATGCAGTGGTTGGAATCTTTGAAAGCAACGGACTTGCAAACGGAACTGCAATCGTAAAAATCAATTTAGCATAGGAGGAATTAATATATGGCAGTTAATGGAATTTTAGAAGCTCGTGATTTAGAAGCGATTGATAAAGTTATCTATCGTGCTCCCGAAGAAGAATTAGTGGCACGTCAACTATTCAACATTAAGTCAGATGTTCCAGAATACATGGAAACATATGGCTACAACGTAATGACACGTTCAGGTGTCGCTAAAATCATCGCAGATAACACCGATGATTTACCAATGATTGATGCTGATATGACGCGGTATCATCAACCAATCTTTACAATTGGTGGTGGTGTTAAGTATTCAGACCGTGAACTTTCACAAGCACGTGCGATGGGTATGAATCTTGATGCCGAAAAAGCAGATACGGTTCGGCGTGCTATTGCTGAAAAAGAAAATAAAATGGCCTTCATCGGGGACGCCTCAGTCGGTTTAAAAGGTTTGACTAACGCTGTGGGCATTAAGGTTGAAGCAGCCGCCGCGACGTGGGCTGAATCAACTCCAGAAGAAATCGTGGAGCAAATTCGTGTTGCTCGGTCACGCATTACTGTTATCCCAGGTTACTCAAACGCACCACTTAATTTGGTCATTGCTGCTAATCAATACGAATTGTTGAATAAACGGTATAACCAGTATGAACCTAAAACGATTTTGGAACTGATTCGTGGTTATGGCTGGTTCGAGGAAATTAAGTCATTAACTGACCTTTTGGGAGTCGGAACCGGTGGCACAAACTCATTCATGGTTTATGAAAACACCTCCCGCACAGCCGAACTATTAATTCCACGCGACATTACTCGGCACGCTGAAGAACGGCGTTATCCTGGTGTCCGTGTACCGTTTGATTCTCGGATTGGTGGCTTAATCATTCGTACACCATACGCCATCATTCGTGTTGATGGAATTTAGAAAAGGAGAGTATTGAGATGTTTATTAAAAACAACGGCGACTTCGTTCGTGTCATCGCTGGTACAAACGTTGTGCCAGGTACCAATAATTTTGAAGATCCTTTAGCAAGTCAAATTGCAAAAGAGCTCAAAACTAATGTGGTTTTAAAAACATTGCTAAAAACTGGCGAAATGGAAATTGAAGAAGCTGAATTTGGGACTCTGAAATCAGCCGATGCAATTAAGCTTGTTAACGAAACAATTAGTCTTGATACACTTCAAGAGATGGCAGATGCACACGATGGTAAGACCGTTCAAAAAGCTATCAAAGACCGCATTGCTGAATTGACAACACCATCAGACCAAGAAAATAGCGATGAAGGTAATAACGTCGATGTCGGGGATGTGGAATAGCCGAAAGGAGGGCATGAATGATGCCTGAACAAAATTCGACAGAAAAACCATCAATTCAAAACGTGCGAATTATGCATGAAAATTTTGCGGATGCTAACGAAGCAGTTATTGCTCAATTCGTCGACGATGCTTGGCTTGAGGTTCAAGACCTTTTCCGACCAAAGTATCGAGAAATTGCGTGTCGCTACTTAGCAGCGCATTTACTTTTGCTATCCGCCGATACTTATCGCGTAAAATCTGAAAAAGTTGATGAGATGGAAAAAAGTTACTTTGCGAGCTCGCGAAGTGGTTTTGATACCACTCCGTTCGGCCAAAAATATAAGCAACTTCTTGATCAGTTCGGGAAAGGTAGCAAACGCATCGGATTGGTGGTGGTGTAAATGACATTAATCATCACCGAGACTGAGAACAAAATCCCAAGAATCATTCGCGAGATGGACATTCTTGCTCGGACGCGCGTCGAAGTTGGTATCTTCGGAACTGGCGGGGCTTATATCTCTGGTCAATTCCGCAATAGTGGCAATCCTGAAGATAATGCAGACTTAGTAACAATTGCATTGGTTCATGAATTTGGCGCAACCATTGTGCCGTTGCCAGATAATAAATCTGACCGCTTGTGGGTGCCGATTCGGAAGAAGTTCACTTATAAAGGCAAGCTTTACGAGCCTGGTTATCACCAAGGTAAGGATGGCAGCAATTATAAGAACTCTATTCCAATTAAAAAGGCCGTTATCCCGGAACGAAGCTATCTGCGTAGCACGTGGGAAGAAAAGAAGTTCAATTGGAGGGAGCAGTCCCAAGAATTGTGGGTGCAAGTTGCGTTGGGAAAGAAAACGGCCGCATGGGCAGCTAACCGGTTGGGCCAAATTATGAAACGTGATATTGACCGTAGTATGAAACAAAAAGGATTTGCGAAGAATGCACCACTAACCACTGCGAATAAAGGTTCAAATAAACCGTTATTTGATACAGGTTCATTGCGTGGAGCGTTAACTTATCGTGTGGTGTTGGGCTTATGAAAAAAATGAACTTTAACAGCTTAATTAAGTCGTTTGGTGTGCCCTTAAAGGTTTATGCACCGATGACAGACGGCGGTGGTCACTACGATGATGCTGGTCGTTGGATAAAAGACGACGTGGCAACGTTAACGCCTATTAGTGTTAATGAGCCATTCCTACCGATGAAAGCTGATGAGCAAGCTCCTACGCAGTCAGGAATGATTTATTCGAGTGAATACAAATGGTACTCAACACTAGTGTGCGCTATTGGAACACGCGTTGTTCACAACGGGCATGTATACGAAGTTAAATCGTCGGTACCGTATACAGATTACTCGAATGTCACTAAGTATTTCGTAGCAAGAGCTTCAACATTTGATGAAACGAGGTGGAATGGTGAATAATTCGTTCGTTAACACATTCGATTATGTCAGTTTAATTAAAACTCTCAGAGGAATTGTTAAGCAATTTACTGGATACCAATTAATCGAAAGGGAAAGTGCTGGTTCTCCAGAACACTATCCCTTTTTTTCATACTCGTTTTTAAACGATCACATTGACGTTACGAGTGACCGAACGGCTGACGGAACGTTTGAACTAGTCTTATCAATTACTTGTTTAGACGATGATTCGTTACGAGTTAAGACCGAAGCAAACCGACTGCGAGCGGTATTTGAAAGCTATCAAGTTCATGAACTGTTAGCTAAACGTGCTGTTTCGGTCGTTGACATCACGTCATCTGGTTCACGTAATGCATTCAAGGGTTTAGATGATTATTACTCAATCAATTACGAACGACGTGCTGGCTTTGATATGCGATTGCGCGTTGAAGAACACGCAGACGAAGAAGACGTACTCGGCGTAATTGAAACAATCGATTTAGAAAATCAGGAGGATTAAGAGAATGGCTAATTTTCTCTCAGACGTAGTAATTAAACTACGCGAAATGGTACCAGTTCCATCAATGAACTTAGGCGTGCCAGCAATTTTTGTTCAAGGAACCACAGTGGGATATGCCGAATTTAATGATTTGGAAGCAATCAACGATGACACCACATTGTCGACAGCTGTTAAAGCTAAAGCGACGGCAATTTTTAACCAAACAAACACACCACCGAAAGTTGCAGTAATCACGTTTGCAACTGGAGCAATTGCGACTGCGGCAACTGCGTACGCCGGTCAAGATTGGCACTTTGGTATCTTGGCCACATATGTAGCCGCAGACGCATTGGCGTTGTCAAATTGGGCGGAATTAAACAGTGAAAAAATCATTGCAATCCAAGTCCCAGCAGTCGAAGGATTGACTCCATTGGCTAACAATGAATTTACGATTGGTCTTGTTCACCCAGCCGCAGAACACTTCGACGCAGCTTTGGTTGCCGAAGCAGGTTCACAGGTCGTTGGTTCATTGACTTGGAAGGCAGTGCACGACTTAGTAGGCGTGACTCCCCAAACGTTCACGGAAGCACAATATACAGCTATCAAGACGGCTCGCGGAATTGTGTACGTGACTAAAACTGGTGCTCCGCAATCTTCAGAGGGCTGGACGCTATCCGGTGAGTTTATCGACGTTGTTCACGGCGATCAGTGGATGAAAGTTCGCTTGATGGGAGCTCTACAACAACTCATTACAGACGAGAATAAAGTTCCGTTTAATCCTCGTGGAATCGCTCTTGTACAAGCAACCATTACCGAAGTGCTTAATGAAGGCTATCAGAATGGCGTCGTGGGCGAAACCGAGGCCGGCGATCCAGCGTTCGATGTACAAACAAAGCAACGTAGCGAACTGAATTCTGAGGACATTGCCAAGCGAATTTACAAAGGTGCCTCATTTACTTATCAACGCAGCGCGGCTATTCACGGAATGGACGTTTCTGGAACTATCGAATTTTAGAAAAGGAGCACTAATAAATGAAATATGACGCTAAAAATGTCGTAATTACGATTACGCCTAAAAACACCAAGCATAAAAAGTTTAATTGGACCGGCTTCGCACCTGGCACGATGGTTGAATTTGGTCAAGACAGCGATGATGTGCAACGGTTTGTTGATGCACAAGGTAATGGTGATTTTGCTGTGCAAAATGACAAATCTGGCCACGTTAACATTCACGGTAGTCAATTGACAGGTTCAAACAAGAAAATCGCGGCACTTCGAGGCGAAGAATTTGCGATTGTAGTCGAAACCCCAGAAGAAAAGATTTCAGCATCGAATGCGATGTTTACGAAAATGCCTGATGGTTCACTGGGTAATGATTTAACACCGCGCGACTGGAATATGTTGTGCACGGATTTCAAGCACGAATTTAAGTAGTATCAGGACACGGCGGCTGAATAAGTACCGTGTCTTTTTAATTTTCGGCAACGAAAAAATACATCAATAGGAGGAATTTCATGGACGAAGAATTAGAAACGTTAGATGTTGAAAATGATGAGGATGTAGATGGCAATGAATACCAAAAGCCAGTTGTAACATCGACTCACAAAAAGCAAACGCAGCAGTATCAGAAGTTTGGTAGTACTGATTCGATTTCCATCACGGATACCGATGACACGGTAATCGAATATAAATTTCAGTTCCCAGGAGTCGAAGAAACAGTGACGCTAAAAGATAACGCTAAATCAGCTGATGGGGTGTTCATTTGGCATGATTACTACAAGTCGATAATGGATGTCGTCTTAGTTTCACCGCGAACTGATTTTGATTATTGGGAAAACCACAAGGGGTTTGGTCAAGTGATGGAAGCGGGTGTCGATTTTCTCGAAAGGTTTCTCTACGAGTAATGAATTACTAATAGAAAACCATGCTGAGAGCTGGTGGGGGATGTATTTACCCGTGATTACAGGCATCGCCACAATCAAAGAAGTCGAAACCGCTACTTCTGATCAATTAACGAAAATGAAGTGGATTGCTAAAGAAAAACTCAAGTTGGAAGGAAAACTAAAACCATGAAAAAAGGCTATCAAGAAAAGCTTATTATTACAGAAATTGAAGGACAAGACGCAATTGAAGCGACTGAAAATACTGCGTATGTACCAGTAGTTGAGGGGGTTGATACTGAATATACGTTCACATTCCCCGGTGTTGAAGTCGCCCAATCAATTGTTGATAACGCGGTTGATGGTACACAACGATTCATGAAGGGGTGGTACTACGAAGGTTTGATGGACTTAGTGATTACTGCACCTGAATCTTTAAAGCTCAACAAATGGGACTGGTGGGAAAGTCACAAAAACTACATGTTTGTCATGAACGCAGCAGATAAATTTTTGACTCGCTGTCTTAACGCGTAGCAAGTTGAATTTACAGATTTGAGGAAAGGAGGAATTGATACATGAGTGAAAGTTTACGTAGCGCCATTATGTCAATGGGCTTTTCCTGGGACGGTTCAGGAATGAACAAAGCTGATCAAGATTTCGATGGAATCTTGAATAAAGCTAAGCGGACGGATACTCAATTTGGTAATACGGGTCGCACGGCAAAGCAAATGGGCAATACAATCAAGAGCTCAGCAAATGATGGTAAGAATGCAACGGATAAACTGAATGGAGCCGCTTCAAAGTCTCCGAGTTTGTTTACCAAAATTGGGGCACATGCACGTGATGCTGGCGCTAAGCTTGTCGTTAACTTTAAACAAGCGCACGATTCAATTGATAAATTCAACCGAGACATGGATAAAGCGCAAGTTAAGATGCGCGATACCTGGAACGAAGCTAAAAATTCTGATGCAGCACAAGTCGGTGAAATGTGGTCGAGTGCTGGCAAGAAAATGTCGATGGGCATCACCTTGCCAATTGTTGGTGCTGGGGTTGCGGCTTTAAAGACGGGGATGGATTTTCAAGAAGGAATGTCTAAAGCCACGACGGTTATTGGCGCAACCGGTAAAGAAATTGAACAGTTACAAGACCAAGCGATAAAACTTGGTGCGGACACTTCGTTTAGTGCTAGCGAAGCAGCCGCCGGCATGGATCAATTTGGTTCTGCTGGATTTAACGCAAAGGAAGTTATGTCGGGTATGGCCGGCGTAATGGATTTAGCTGCCGTGTCTGGTGGCGACGTTGCGATGGCAACTGAAAATGCTGCAACTGCAATTCGCTCTTTTGGGCTTGAGACTGACAAATCAACACACGTTGCTGATGTCTTTGCGCGTGCAGCCGCAGATACTAATGCTGAAACACTGGACATGGGCGAAGGTCTTAAGTATGTTGGAGCGGTTGCTCACTCCACAGGGAACGATTTAGAAGACACTGCTGCCGCAATTGGTGTCTTGTCGGATAACGCAATTAAAGGAAGCCAAGCCGGTACTGTGCTTCGTGCGTCAATGCTTCGACTTTCTACACTTGGGCAAGCTGGAAACAAGACGCAAGGAATGTTTGATTCGTTAGTTCGCCTTGGCGGAAATGAAATTCCTCAATTCAAAAAGATAATTAGTGAATACTCGGTTGAATTTACCAAAGCAAATGCTGAACTGGCTGATGCAGAGGCAAAAGGCAATGCGAAACGAATGAAGGTAGCCGAAAAGACGCTCAAAGATTTATCGTTGGCGGAAGGTACAGCTTTCAGTAAGTCATTTGGTAAAGAGAAGTTCTCCACTCAAGTTGCATTACTCGAAAAAATGAAGAAACATTGGCTTGCAACCGGGCAGTCAGTTCAAGACTACAACGGTATCATCAAGCAATTAGTTGGTACCGAAGCGATGACTGGGGTTCTGGCCTTGATTGATACCGGGTCTGAGAAACTCAAAACACAAGCAAATGCATTGCGTGAATCGGATGGTGCCGCCAAAGAGATGGCGAAATCAATGCAAAACAACGCCAAGGGTGGTGTTGAAGCGTTTAAAGGTTCAATTGAGTCATTAGCAATCTCGCTCGAACGTCCATTAGACAATGCAATCGGCGATACTGCTCGGGAAATCGGGGATGTCATTGATAAGTTTACGGATTTGGACGATAAGACTAAAATGACAGGTCTTACCATCGCTGGGCTTGCTGCCGCTGCAGGCCCACTCATGCTAGCAATCGGGAAGTTTAAAATTTTCCGTGCTCAGTTAAATGCAGTTGGCGGATTAACCAAAAATTGGGGTAGCGGTGGGGGTACAGCGATACCAGGTGTTCCTTCGACAGGGAATCCGCTCGGAACTGGTGGTAGTCTTGGAGCAATGAACGTAACTGCCCAAGCGGTTTATCTGAATGGCCCAGTTATGAGTGGTAACGGTAGTGGAAATCCTCTAGCGGGCGGAAATCCATTAAATGGTGGCGGGAGACAACCTATCCCACAAGGTCCGGCACCGTTTAATGGACAACAAATTACGCCGATGGCTCCACAGCCAACAAAGGCGCAAAAATTTATCGGTAATGCAGGCACCGCTTTAAAATGGGGCGGTGCAGTTGTTGCATCAACAGCCGGAACGGTTATGAAAGATTTAGATCCCAATAAATCATCGAATGAAAAAGCGATGGGAACCATGGGAACTGTAGTGGGGGGCGCAGCGGGTGCCGCTATAGGTACATTCCTCGGCAACCCAGCTTTGGGAATGACAATTGGCGCAAACATTGGTAATGCTGGTGGTGATGCACTTGGGAAAAAGATTCAAGCATGGGATCTCAAAAATAATAAACACGCTGACGAAAAGTTGCCTACTGGAAAAGAAGCAACCGAGTATACAAAAGAGTCTCAAAAAGCTGTTAAGGATGGTAAAGTGTCGGTTCGTCCCGGTGAACAAAACGGAATGGATTACTATGCCAATAAAAAAACCGCCGAAGAGTTTCAAAAGAACCTTAAAAGCGCGGATGACGGTTATAAGAACAAACGCTATGCCGAAAAACCAAATGACGGCAACAAGTACAAATGGGTAAACGGCACAGGTTGGATTGAAGATGTTCCAATGCAAAAAAAGTTGAAACATAATCAAGCAGTTGCTGCCAACTCAGTTGCTAAGTCATTAAGCGTAGCAACCACTGAAAAAGTTAATTCGTTTGATGCAACATCGATGCCCAACAACAAGGACAAAAAAGGCAACGTTGATACAGCTGCCAATTCTGCCGACGTTAGCGCTCAGCTTAATAAAAATGCTACTGCCGTTGCGAACAACGCCAAACAGTACGACAAGGTAACCAGCGCGGTCAAGAAGTATCAATCGCAAACTGAAAAATCATCTGATAAAAATATTAATTTGCTAGTTAAACAAGGCATTATGACTCGCAAAGAAGCTGACGCAGCTATCGCAACGCGAAATAAAGCTGATGCGAAACGGTATACTAATTATCAGAAATCTGTTAGTAAAATGCATAAGATTGACCAAGAAGAGCAATCGAAAATTGCCAACATTCTGCAAGGCGGATATATCAAGCTTAATGGTAAAACGCTCAAGGGCGAAAAGGCATTAGTGGCCATTAAGAAGAAGTATGGCAAAGAACGAAAAGAAGCCGAAAAAGAAGTTGCGACAGATACCGCTAAGATTCTTACGCGTAATAAGGATCGTCAAACTATTATTCTTAGCAAAATTAAAGACGCGCACAGCAAAGCGTCTCTTGCTCAAATTAAAGATAGCAAGAAAGCCCTTGATGAGATTACGAAAACTTCTAATGAGCAGTACAAGAAAAAGAAGAAATCGGCTGAAAAAACTCGCGATGCTGTGATTGATGCTGCTGATAAAGAGTACTACGTCAATAAGTCAATCAGCAAAAAGCAACACGATGACGCCGTCGAAAAGGCAAAAGCTAAGTGCAAAGAAACTACCGACGCTGCACAAAAAGAAAAAGATCAAGTTATCACCGAATCGCAAAAAATGTATGAAGAAGTCATCAAGCGATTTAGCGGGATGGTTCGAGATGCAAATACAACATTGCAAATGCTGGATGTTAAGTTCACTGAAGGGTATAAAGCTGTCAACATGGGGCAAGGCCCAAGTGGCAAAGGGGTCACAATGACCCAAGGCAATAAGGGCGATGGTAACCGTTCAACGAATACCATCACCGGGGATGCCTTTGCAACTGGTGGAACTATTAAATCGAATGCACAAGCTATGGTCGGCGAGCTCGGACCTGAGTTAGCGTACAATACACGAACTAATAGAACTCGTCTTCTTGGGAGTAATGGCCCCGAATTAGCTAGCGTGCAGTCCGGCGAACACATCATCAATGCCGCTGATACATCGAAGATGATGAAAGGTGGCATGGGAAGTGGACGCTCATTACCTGGCTTTAATCCCGATTTAGCACCAGGCGGTAAGGGTGTTGGGCTGTTCGCAAAAGGGACTTTGAACAGTGATTTGCAATCGCTTGCTGACGCTGGACAAGGTACGATGGCGCGTAAGTTGCAAGGCATGAAAGACCAAGCTGACAATTTTCCAGAACACACTAAAAAGTCAAACGACGTCGTGTATTCAAGTTTAGCAATTCCGTTCAAGCAGAACGCGCAAGCCAAGGCTGATGAAGCAATCTCACAAGCGGTAGCTCAATATGTGATACCTGATATTGGCGGCGGGGGTGGTAGCGCAGCGTCATGGTCATCAACTATCTCAGCTGTGGCAAAAGCCATGCAAGTTCAATTGTCCAGTGCTGGTTTAGCATCAGTTATCGAACAAATCCAAACCGAATCTGGTGGTAACCAAGCAATTAAGCAACAGGTTAAGGATATAAACTCAGCAAACGGTCATCCAGCGCAAGGGCTATTGCAATACATTCCATCAACATTTAACGCGTACAAAATCAATGGTCGTGGCAATATTTTAAGCGGAGTTGACCAATTGTTTGCGCTTTTTAACGATTCTAATTGGTTTAGAGATATTGCCGGTAAAGGTGGCTGGGGCCCAAGCGGTAAGCGTCGTTTTGATGAAGCGCCTGGGCAATTTAACGCACCCGCAATGGGAGCTGGGGGCGTTGTCGGAACCGCGAAGGCGCTGGGTGAGGATAAGCCGTATAAATGGGCTGCATCCGGACCTGATGCATATGACTGCTCGGGACTAGTTGCCGCTGCATTCAAACAATACGGCGTAAACTTACCGCATAACTCATTTGGACAATGGAATGCTACTCAGCACGTTTCACGAGCTGATGCTAAGCCGGGTGATATTGTCGCATGGGGAAACGCCGGTAAAGGACACGTTGGATTGTATGAAGGTGGTAATAGCTACTACTCAGCATTGAGTCCTAATAGTCGACCAAATATTAAATCGGCATCGCTTACACCAACAGTGAGCGGTTCGAAGTTTCTCGGTTTCGGTCGAGTTCCTGGTTTCGCAAAGGGTGGCCGGCCTAAGACTAACCAAGTTTCGATAGTTGGCGAAAAAGGTCCAGAGTTTTTTGTGCCAGACGTACCGGGGCGCGTTCACAGCAATTCTGAAACGAAGTCATTATTGCGTGACACTCGTAAAAAATCAGGCAAGAACGGAGCAACGTTCTCACCTAATACGACGATTAATGTCTATGCCGGTAAAGATACCGCCGGTTCCGTCGCAAAGGTCGTCAAGCGGGTTCTGAACAATGAAGCAGCACGATTCCGCGAGATGTTTCCGGTAGGAGGTGATTAAATGGGGCAACTTAAATACACAACAACATCTAAGGTGTGCGTAAAAAAAGCAAGATACAAGAAAAATAAAAAAGGCAAATACGTCTTGAAAAAAGGCAAAAAGATTCTAATTAGCAAAGCTGTTTATAAGAATCAGAAAAAAACGCATAAGATTCCATTTTTTGCGTTGCAAGAATCGATAAACGAACCGAATGACTCAACGTCCCATTCGGTTGATTTTGGTAGTCCGATTACCGATCACATCAAAGAAGGTGACCAAACAATTAGTTTGAGTGGCCTTTTTCGTGATGGGCATTCAAAAGAGTTTAAGACCGCTCGTGACCAATACACGAAGTTGAAAGCTTTGAAGAATAAGGGGACGGTCTTTCAATGGCGCGGGCGGATTAAGCGTTCGAGTTTTATTATTACTAATCTGACTCGTAGCTATGAGAAGCTCGCGCCAGGAAAAATCGAAGCACAAGTTGAATTGAAACATATTCGGCGTGTGAAACTGATTTGGAAATCTAAAAAGAAGAAAAATTCAGGTAAGAAACAATCAAGTGGCGGCAAGAATGGTGCGGCTGTCTATGTGACTGTTAAGAAGGGAAATACTTACCAGGGCTGGGCGCTAAAGTATGGAACTTCGCTTAAACAATTACGCGCATGGAACAAATGGAAAGATAACGCTATTCCAGTAGGAAAACGTGCCAGGGTCAAATAAGGAGGATTATCATGACGATTCGAAATTACATCCCGATTGACAAGGATAATCTTCCCGAAAGATTTGAATTCGATTTTGGGGAAGAGACATTTATTTTTGAATTTAAGTTTAATGAGCGAATGGGATATTTCACAGCATCTGTTTTTGATGAAGATGAGGATGCCATCGTTGTTGGTGAAAAGCTTATTTATGGCGAGCCACTTTGGAATGATTTGAATAATGAATTGCTTCCAATTGTTAGCATTGTACCCTTTGATGAATCGGGCAATGAGACTGAAATCACGTTCGATAATTTTGGTGAAACTGTATTCTTATTCATAGATGACATCGCGTTGGATGGTGAAGATGACGGAGGTGTTGCAGATGGCGACTAACGTGTATCTCTACCAACCTATGTACAAGCTGACCATTATTAATAACAAGGGTGCGAAGATGGTTATTGAAACTTTGCATATAGAATTTAATTCCCCTTTTACGTCCGACAGTGATCCGTCAACAACCACTATCGCAATCACTAATTTGTCTAAAAAACATCAAGTGCGAATCAAGCGTGGTATGCACGTCATTCTTGAAGCCGGATATAAAGGTGATGTTGGTGTAATCACTGAAGGTAATATCTCATCGATACCACCAAAGTTAGACGACGGCATTGATCGAGTGTTCACGATTACGGTGCTTGAGGGTGCCGACTACAGCAAGAAGAAAAATGTGAACATTACGTTCAAGAAGAAAGCTAATGCCAGTACGATTATTAATCGGATTGCTAAGAAGGCTGGGATTCCGGTTGGTAAATTTAAACTAGCAATCGATAAGAGTTACGAGGCTGGATACGCCGCTGATGGTTCACCGATAGAAATCATTGGTGAGATTGTAGAAAACTGCGAAAGTAAAATGTTTTACGATCGTGGAAAGTTGAAAATTGGCTTGCCGACTGACTTCAAATCCTCGAGATTGGTATTGTCGCAAGAAGGTGGCTTGATAGATGAGCCTCAACAGATGGAATACGGCGATGTAACAGGATGGTCAATGACATCTTTGTTTAATCATCGTTTAACGACGAATGCGGTAATTAATATCGAGTCAAATTTTGTAAACGGAAAATATCATATTGTCAGTGGTGAACATGCATTCAATGGATTGGAGTTCACTACGATGATTGAAGTTGTTTCTCAAACTAGGCTAGAGGTGCAGTTAAAGAAAGCGAAAGCAGCGTATCGTCGTGAACAAATAAAGGCTGCAAGAGCTAGGGCTCGAGAAAATGCAGAAAAAGATGTTCCGAAAACAACTGTTAAAAAGAAGCCTAAAGACAAGACTATAAACTCAGTCACAAAACACTCAACAGTGAAAAATCCGGATGGGTCAACAACTAGAACGACCGTCACTACGACGGTTAGAAAAGACACTAAAGGCAAGAAGACTACAACGGTTACAACTACGGTAACCACAAAATTTAAAGACGGTTCGACAACGAGTATAACTAAGAAGAAAGTGAGCTAAAAGATGGCAGAAGACGAATTTGCGAAACTTATTAAAGAACAAAAACGTGCGGTAGCAGTTAGACTTCATGCTCACTTGATTTGCAGAGTGACTTCCATTGATGGGAATCGTTGCGATTTACAGCCATTGGCGTTAAGCGGTAGAAACAAACGTAGCTTGATACCTGGTGCGCTAATTTTGAAACACGTCCGTGAAGATTTGAAAGTTGGGGATGATGTTTGGGTTGGTTTTCACGATAATAATATCGACAATTATGTTGAGGGGTCTGGTGAAACGTTTAAACTCGCCTCATCAAGGTTGCATAATATTAACGATGCTGTTGTGGAAGGAGTAATCACATGAAAGATATTCGTATCGAAGACGGTGATTTGGTGATGAATTCGTCTGTTGATTTCGAGCTAGTGGAAGATAACGATGAAGTCGTTCAAGCAGTCAGAAATATTTTGAGTATTCGTTTGGGTGAATTTGTTTACGATAACGAAGTTGGACTTGATTACAGTGAGTTAAACAACAAAAATTTTAACTTGGATTATTTGCAAGGTGATTTTGAAGATGCCTTGGCGAAAGATTCGAGAATTGAAAGTATTAAATCAATTGAGTTCGACTTCAATCCCAGAAGTCGAACTCTTTTTGTTAAACTCGCGCTGGCTGGACGGTTGAATGAAATTGATTTGGAAATGGAGGTAGGAAATGACACTGACTGATGTTGGTTTTGATAGTAACGATTATGAAGATGTGCTTGAGCGACTTGAAGAGTATGCGCGTCAAGAATTTGGTGAAGATGTGCAATTATCGTCAAGTTCCGTAATTGGCATGCTTCTGCGAGTTCTCGCGGGAGAATTTTCGTATCAAGCTCAAGATTTAGAAGATGTATATAATGCTGGTTTCGTATCTAAGTCAGCGGGCATTACGTTGGACCGTTTGGCTGCCAATTACGGATTGGAACGAAAGAATGCCAGCAGCGCGACCGTTACATTAGAATTTCACGGGACGCCCAGTTACACGATTGAAGAAGGTTTGGAAGTCCAAAGCATTAGCGGTGAAACATTTATGGTTGCTGAAGATGTGATTTTGGACGCAAACGGATTGGGCACGGCCTTTGCATATGCTCAATCAGTCGGCATCGGCGGTAATGTTGGTGCTGGAACGATTACAGTTCAATCAGAGCCACTTGATGATGTCACTAGTGTAAATAACCCACAGGCAGCATCTGGCGGTCAGGAAGAAGAAACAGATAAAGAGTTTCGAGCCCGGTTGAAATCGAATTTGAGCGCAATGCCAGGCACGTCAATCAATGGATTGATGTCTGCATTAATGAATATTGACGGAGTGGCTGGGGTTAAGGTTGTTCAAAACTCAGAAGACGAGCCCAATGAAAACAATCAACCGCCTAAATCGATTCATGCTCACATCTTGGGTGGAACGAATGACGAAATCGCAAATACGCTTTTGAATCATGTATCAGCCGGCGTCGTGACAGTTGGCCAAGAAGTAGTCGAGCTGCAAGATATTAGTGGCACGACTCGCCGTATTCGTTTTAGCCGTGCTGTGCCTGTTCCAATTTCTGTTCACGTCGGAATAGTTGAACCTGAGTACATTTCGGAGGACCAAATCTCGCGAATTAAACAAAATGTGGTTGATTACATCGGAAACGTCGGAATGGGACAGACAATCTTGGTAGGTCGCTTAAACTCATGCGTTTATCGTGTTGACGGAATTGAGAATGCGTTTATCGGCATTACGCGCGAAGATGATGAACTTTCATCTCGCAGCATTGATTTAGGAAGCTATCAAGTTGCTCAAATCTCGGTGAATGAGGTGGTGGTTGAACATGCTTGATGAAATATTGAATGTGTTTCCAGGATTGTTTACGCATCGAGAAGACAGCAATTTTTACAAATTGCTCAAGGTAATAGTTCGCGAACTTCAAGCAAAGGAACAGCTAATTGAATTCATGGGTGAAGTTCGTGGGTTTGAGAGTGCCATAGGGTCGACTCTGGACGAATTGGGTGCTGATTTTGGCCTGTATCGGGGAATGTCAAAGGACGATGTATTTCGTACACGAATTAAAGCTCATGCAATCAGTAATCGCTCGAGTGGGTCAATTAATCAGTTGATTGATATTGCGGCAACTTCCTTACGTTGTAAGCCAAACGAAATCAACCTTGTTGAATTAGGTGGAGTTAATGAGTCCGGGAATATTATCGGGGAACCGATGGCGATTCGTTTTGACGGGCTACCACTTTCGCTGATTAAACGAGATGAAGATTTAAGGCAACTGATGGAGGTGCTAGAGGCTAATGTACCGGCGGGCATACGACTTGATTCTATTGCGTTTCAAGATGAAGTTAGTGGTGATATTTATCTTGCAACGGCTATTAGTCATGGTGAGTCGTACGAATTGGCGGCAATTGATGAGTCTGATTCCGGTGCAGCTAACGGACTTGGAACAGATTACGAACTTCCGGAAAATAATATTGAATAATGAAAGGAGCGATGAATGGCTAAATTTGGAAAAGCTGTCATTACCGATGTTGGTAAGCGTGGCGTCGCGGATTTGATTGTTGGCAATGAAGAAATCACGTTTACGAAAATACAGACATCAAGTACATCGGTACCTGATAACTTGTTACGTTCATTGGAATCACTAACTAATGTTAAACAAGAAACTATACCAAGTAACGTCTCGCGATTGAGTGAAGACCCGGACACGGTTGAAGTTAACTTTGCTATTACTAACTTGGAAATAACAATTGATTACACCATCAACACGGTAGGGTTATTCATTAAAGGAATGGATGACGAAGACGTATTGTTTGCCGTATTTTCTGCGACTAGCGGTGTACTGATTCCGGCATTTGGTGTGAATAACAGCATGTCTACCTCGATTGGATTACGTTTCAAGATGAGTGCAGATGCCACAGTGAGTTTTGCGGTCAGTCCAGATGTGCTGATAACGCATCAAGAATTCGAAGCTGCACTTGCTGAGCAGGATGAAATCAATCAAGCGAAGGCTGATGATGGCCAAGTTGTGAAACTAAACGGAGACCAAGCAGTTTTAGGCGAGAAAGATTTTGAAATCTTGAAGATGGCTGGAGAAATTGTTGCCACATTAGGCATGTTACCAGTCAACCCAGCTAATGATGATCAAGTGGTTCATACAACGAAGGATGAAGCGATTGTTGGCAAAAAGAATTTTACGGATTTGAACCAAAATAATAAGAAGGTTGCGACAATTGATCAACTTCCAGACATGTCTAGATACGCGTTAAATACTTCTGTTGGTAAGATAAAACGTTTAGCAAGTTGGTCTGCGACTGTTCGTAACGGAAACACGCTAACTCTTTCAGAATCAGTGGATGCCTATGATTTCATCACGATGGAAGCAGCATACAATGGCGTTCGGTGTTTTGGTGAGTGGGTCGCTCGTTCAGCTGCTCGTTCGGGTGGATGGACAGCAACTGCTACTAATATAAATGACACCGTGAATGCAGGACCAGAAACAGGACAAGCGCGAATGAAAATGCCAACACCCACTACGCTCAATATTATCGACGTACGAGCTATTAAGCAAAATACTCAAGGAGTTACGACGCTGGTTGAAAATACTGATCAGTTCATAATTTACGGGGTGTTTGGTATCAAATTTAATTAACGAAAGGGGATGAATAAATGACAGCAATTCAATTGAATTTATCACTGGATAAATCATTTGTGACCGACCAAATCCTTGTGCTTCGTCGTGGAGATTACGGGTATCAAGAATTTGATGCAACAATCGCAGACTTCATACCAACCGGCTGGGACTGTCGATTTAAAGGTATTAATAATGCGGGCGAATCAGTAATTTCAGAAGTTGAAGTGACAACTTCTGGAAGTGATTCTGTTGCACATCTTGGGTTCAAGTCTAATGCCGGCTCAGAAGTCGGGAGGTATCAACGCGCATACTTGGAATTCTCAAAAGAAGTTGACGATGAAATGCAAATCGTTTCAACGAATAATTTCATCGTGACTGTGATTGGGGATGTCGATTATTCCGAAGAACAAGCAAATGAAACCGTGAACTTTTACAACACGATGGTATCAACAATCGAAGAACACTTTAATCAAACGTTAACGGAGATTATTGATTATCGTGATGACGGTATTGTTGAAATCCAAAACATTTTAGATGGATTGGTTACTACCGCTACTGCCACCAAGGATTCAGTGGCAGAGGCATTAGCTGAGTTCACTGCGTATTTGAATACACAAGAAACGCTTTGGACTGAGAACTATGAAGCTAAGCAGGCTGAAATCATTTTAATCGTTAATCAACTGGCAGAATCATTGCAACTGAAAAGTGATTTAGAAAATGCGCTAACAGAATCGGCTGAGTTAAACGCTGCGCTGCAAACTAAATTAGATGAAGCAATGACTACTTGGGAAGGGTTGGAGGAGCGGAAGGCAGAAGTCGAACATGCGACGGAGGTTGCATTATTCGCAGGTGAAAGTGCGACAGCATCTAAGAATGCGACGGAGGTTGTTCGCACCAACACCGAAAACCTACGCGCAACACTCCAAGCTTGGCTAACCAACAGCAACTCACAACTAGCCAGCGCCACGCAACAAATCACCAGCATGCTCGAAGCAATCGATACTGGTGAAATCATCACGAGAGAGGAATTTAACGAAATCATGGCCACAGTTCAAATGAACGTACCAGAATTTATGCGAAAAATTTACGGCATTAAAATCAATACCAATGATGGTTCAGACGCTGGCGTTGTCCGCACTGATGATTCCGCCGATTGGGTAGTTTACGCCGGCTTTGATGGCGAAACGCCACGCAACGATGCCGATGCAGCCATGCGTGACTTCATTTCTAAGCCTTACAAAGACGCTATCGGCAACTGGTACGTCGATATTAAACGTCACTACACCGACATTCGTAAGACAGAATCCGGGACGTTTATCAAGCGTATCAGTCTTTATCCGTACCCAGGCTGGACACTCAGTCCAAAATTCAAGAATCCAACGACCGGCAAGTTGCTTGATCACATCTCAATCGGCTGTTTCAAAGCTTCAAGTGAATCAAGTCGAATGATTTCCAAGCCAGGGAAATACCCAACGAACTGGACTTCGATAGTTAGTTTCCGGACACAAGCCAAAGCCAATAATAACTTGGCGCCAGGTCACCAACAAATGGATTTTCACACGCGAATGGTAATCACGAACATCGTTCAGATTGTCACTGGAACGTTGAACCCGCAAGAGAAAGTGCTCAGTGATGCGGACGTTCATGGCACAGCAATCAAAGCTCTGCGCGGACTGATTTCTGAATCGTATGATGGCGTTCAACCATCACGATTAGAGTACGAAGCGGACGGCACCACCGTTAAAGCCACCAATCGCATTATTTTTCCGGACAATACCAACACACGAAAATATCGTGTTGGACAATCATTTTCTGGGGCTGGTGGCACTCGCACAATCACGAAGCTCTCGTGGACAAGCAATCCAATCACTTCGGCTAAAGAATTGGTTGTGTGGGTTGATGGTGCGCCGTATAAGACAGCGGCTACCACTGCGCACTATTGCCAGGGTTGGCCAACAGGCTTCACCAAAGACATCGCTGCGACAATCGGTACGAAAACAACGTATCGCATTAAAACTGATGCAACCATTGAGCCACTAGTCGATGGTGATGGCAACGACTTACCAGTAAACGGGACGAATACAGTTACTAACCGAGAAATTCTTTATAACGATGGCACACAACCATTCAGCTTTTATGGTATGGAAAACTTGTGGGGCGACCTCTGGGAATGGGTTGATGACTTGAATATCAACACCCTCGAAGATGGTACGCAGGAAATCTGGACGACCGATGGTGGTGATTCTAACGCCTTTGCCTCAAATCTCTTTGCCGCACCATATAGAAAATTGGGATATGGTGCCAAAACTTCCGAATCGTGGATTAAAGATGTTGGCCTAGATCCAGATTCACCATTGCTTAATTTACCAATCCAAACTGCGACTAACGGAACTGAATCGACATATTACGGTGATTATTACTATCGTTCAACTGCAGTTGCTCCGCACGTTGCGCGTGTGGGTGGCTACTTCGACAATGGCACGAATGATGGGTTGTCGTGTTGGAACTTGAACAACACGACGTCGGGCACGCACGCGAATATCGGGACTCGCCTGGTTAAAATGGCTTCGGTTTAAGGGGGACCGGGGGATTTCTCCCCCGCTAGAGAAATTAATAATAAAGGCTTGATGATGCAGAGTTTCCCGTTGCCGGTTTTGTGGTTGCGATTGTGGGTGGCAACTTCAACAATGGCACGAATGATGGGTTGTCGTATTGGAACTTGAACAACACGACGTCGAACACGAACGCGAATATCGGGGCTCGCACAATGTTATTAATGAAATTAAAAATTCAAAACAAATTAATTGCATCATCAAATCCGTAGCGCTTGCTAAAAATACAGCCGACGAAGCATGGTTTAGTAGAAAAACGTCGAAACACCATGAGGCGAATAACATTAGAAATTTAAGAGGTTTTATCACGATGAAACGAGCTAACAATCTTTGGCCGCAAATCATCAGTCCGACTAACATTGATATTGCATTAACGCAGGCGGCCCGACACAAAACTCACCGACGTGATGTTCAAAGCTGCATCAAAAGTCGCGATGTTTTGACCAGACAACTCGCAATTGACTTGAAGCGTGGCAATTTCACGCCATGTCAGCCAAAGGAAATGATTATTTTTGATGGCCCAACCGGAAAGCAGCGTACAATCTTGAAGCCGCGCTTCTATCCAGACCAACTGGTGCATCAGTTATTAATCACAGCAATCGAACCATCGTTAATGCGAGGTATGTATCAATACTCTTGTGGGTCAATTCCAAAACGCGGCGCAAGCTATGGTCAAAAAGCCGTTCGCAAGTGGTTAGACAATGACCCGAGAAATACCAAGTATTGTCTGAAAATGGATGTATCAAAATTTTACCCGAGCATCGACAACGAAAACCTCAAACGAAAATTTAGAACAATCATCAAAGACAAGAAAGTTCTCTGGTTAATTGACCGCATCGTTGATACGCAACAAGGTCAAGCGATTGGCTACTACACGAGTCAATGGTTCGCAAACTTCTACTTGCAAGACTTCGACCATTACGTCAAAGAGAAACTCGGTGCTAAGTATTATGTTCGATATGTGGATGATTTAGTCATTCTTGGGCAAAACAAGAAAACGCTGCATAAAATGCGCGAACGGATAACTGCATATCTTGCGAACGAAGGATTAACGACGAAACCGAATTGGCAAGTATTCAAAATTGCCAAGCTGACACCAAGCGGTACTCATTTCAAGCGTGGCCAAACGCCTAACGAATATCGTGGCCGTGCCATTGATTTTCTTGGATTAAAATTTTATCGCGATAATACCACACTACGAAGAAAGAACGTTTTAAGAATCAAACGACGAGTCAAAAAGATTAATCGCAAAGGTGAACTGAATTTTCACGACGCGTGCGCAATCGTCAGCTACCACGGTTGGATGACTCGCTCAAATTCAAAACACTTATATATCACACACATCAAGCCAGTAGTCACTATTGGTGAAGCAAAGCGGAGGATTAGACATGAATCTCTACGGAAAAATCGAGAATGATGAATTAAAAGTAATGATGGCCACCGAATGCCCAGAAGGATACTATCCAGTAATTTTCAACGCCGTGCCACCGTACGACCAAGAAACTCAACTTTGCAAAGTTGGACTTGGCACAATTGCTTTCGGCACGTTGTACGTCGGTTACGAAATTGAAGATGTACCGGAAAACAACGACGAAAGCGCAGGTGATTAATGATTGATTTTGCAATCCAAAACGTTAATGGCGCAATTAAAGCAATGACCGAATTTGGCAAGAATGCGACTGAATTTCTCATCGTAATGACAGTTCTAGTTGCCGGATTCGCAAAGCCTCTTCATCAATTGAACGGTTGGTTGAAAAACAAGAAAATCATCGCTCGCCGTGTGATTTTAGTCGAGTTAGCTGACGAAGTCGTTTCTTACTGTGAAGCCCACGCAGCGGAAATTTCAGAGCCGAAAAAAGAGCATGCGATGTCGATGCTAAAAGATTTGCTGGATGAAAAAATTGGCAAAGATATCGTTAAAACAACACAGATTGATTCGCAAATCGAGCAAGCCGTCCAACGGCTGAAACAAAATGAATTTGAAGTGAAGAAAGGGCAAGAATGATGAAAAACCAAGTAACGAAAGAACAAATCGATAAGTTGATGTCGAATGCTGAAATCAACGTAGAAACCGTTCACAGCAAAGTAACCATTGTCACAGTAAAATTACCGAATGGCTTTGTCATTACCGAAGCAAGTGGAGCAGTTGACGCTGCTAACTATAATGCTGAAATCGGCAAGAAAGTTTGCTTGGAACGCATTCAGAATAAGTTGTGGGAACTGGAAGGCTATGCGTTAGCAAACGACCTTCTCAAATCGAAAGAAAGTGGTGAATAATATGAGTAAATATTTAGTGGTGGCAGGACACGGAGCAGGCGACCCAGGCGCAGTTGGTAACGGTTTAACTGAAGCCGGATATTACCGCGATAAAATGATTCCCGCAATCAAGAAATACGCCAAGCAATTGAAGAAAAATTCAATCGAAATCTACGACACGTCACACGATATGTTTAAAGACACCAAGAGTGGTAACGGTGCCTACAAGTTGAACGGTTTCGAATCAGTAACAGAATTACACTTGGATGCTGCCGGTGCCGGAAGTACAGCGCATGGTGGCCACGTTATTATCCACAAAGGTTTTAATCCCGATGCCAGTGACAAGGCAATTGCAAATGTCGTTAAAAAGTACATTGGCTGGTTTAAGCCAAATGGATTCGATAAGCGTGATAACTTGTTAAATCTCAACGTATGCGCTAAGCGTGGCGTTGGATATCGCTTGATTGAATTTGGTTTCATCACATCACTCGTAGACACCAACATCTTGAAAGCTAAGGTTGATACGATTGCTAAAGAATTGGTTGAAGCAATCACTGGTGAAAGTTTGGCTGCCAAATCAAAGGCAGAATATTACACTGGCATCAAAGCCGGCGCCAAGGTTGAAGCCCGAAAAACATTTGGAATTTATTCAGATGTTGCCAGAAAGAAAAAAGTGCGCGACTATCCGGCCGGCGGTTCATTCAAAATCAAAGGCATGGTCAAGAACGCAAATGGCACACCGTTGTTCATCACATCGAAGGGCAATTACTGCACCGCGAATAAAGAGTATATCAAAGTAGTTTAATCAAATTAAAGCCCCCAACTATTCTCAAAAATTGAGTTTAGTTGGGGGCTTTTTTTATGTATTCTGCCTGTCGGGATTTACGTTGTTATTTGTTGACCATTTGTTGACTTGCCTATCAAATTCAGTCGTATTTGGCAGGTGATAGTGCAATTGATTCTGCATAAAATACCGGTTTAAAGCGGTTCTTGTTAGTTTTGACTAGTCGTTTACTATACGGCGTATAATATTGCAAGAATTAAAACTTAACTGTTGACGGCAATCAGACAATGGCATATATTATGACTATACTATATGTCATATAATATTGATTTTTGTGAAATTATTCAATAGATATCAAAGATAACGAAAGGAGCAACGATGGCAATTCAAATACCAACTGAGTTATTGGATGGCGCGGTCCTAGCGATTTTAGCCGAAGAAAACCTCTATGGCTATGCGCTCACGAAGCGGGTCCAAGCTCAACTACCGGTTTCAGAGTCCACGATGTACCCAGTGTTGCGGCGCTTGAAGAAAAATGAGGCGCTCACAACATATGATGAACCATTTGAAGGGCGGATGCGGCGCTATTATCAATTAACCGCGCTTGGTCGGCAACAATTACAAATGATTCAAGCTGATTGGCATGGATTTAGCGCAGCAATTAATCACTTGTTGATTGCAGATGATAAACAACCTGCGAAAAATAAATTAACTAATGAGGGAGTGGAATGATGGAAAAGACGTATGAAGACTATTTCAAGGAGCTTGACAGTTACCTTAATCGCCTCACAGATGATGAGCGTGGGGATGTGATGAGTTATTATCAAGATTATGCCACCGATGGCAACTTGCATACTTATCGGGAAATCAGTGCGCAGATTGGGCTACCTAAGCGATTGGCCAAGCAAATCTTAGCCGACTACTCTATTCAAATTGATGATGGACCCCGCCCAACGAATGAGACTTTGGTAAAAAGTTCTAAACGGCACGCACGGTTAATCTGGTTTATCATTTTGGGGCTGTTAGCTTCACCAGTAGCGTTGCCAGTGGCGGCGGTTTTAATTATTATATTAATGACGGTAATTATTATCGTGGTAGCAGTTGCCATCGCAATCCTAGGTACTTTAGTAGCCGGATTCGTAACCGCCGTAAGCTTTGTGGTTGCGGGATTAGGTGTGCTCACACAATCGGTTTCTACGGCATTATTTTTCATTGGGATTGGTATCGCCGGGATTGGGATTGCGTTGGTCGTTACCCCGATCTTTTGGCTATTGGTCAAAGCTATCTTTAAAGGTAGTGTGACATTTACCAAATGGATTGGTCGTAAATTTATTAAACGGACCAATACTAATGTTGAGAGTGAAAGTGAGGTAACCGCCTAATGCGATTTAAAAAAACGATTATTACAGGTGTGATTTTAATGGCTGCGGGGATGGCGCTGGTACTAGTTGTGCGAGGCAACAGTGACACAAAACGCACGATTACATGGGATCATGGTTTCAAAATTGCACAGTATCAACGAAAAACAATCTCGCTTAATGATTTAAAGTCCGTTAAAATGGACTTAGACAATTTCGATGTTCAAGTTGTGCGCGGGTCTAAGCTAAATTTACAAATCAAAAGCCCAGCCGACGTTTTTCCAACTGTCACCGGAATTGATGATGGTCACTTGCAAATTATTGAAGATAATAAACACACTGGTGATTTTAACCTTTCATTGGAAGCCTTAAGCGAGCAAGTGGTTTTAACTGTTCCAAAAAAGTATGAATTAAGCGATTTAATGCTAGAAACAGACAACGGGCGGTTATCGGTAGTCAACATCAAAGCACAACGGTCAAATTTTAAAACAGATAATGGCCGGATGCAGGTTACGAATAGTAAGTTAGGCGCGACTAAGATTAAGCAAGAAAACGGCTCAATCAACGTAACTAACACGGTGACTGGTGTACTGAACATGGAAAATGAAAACGGCTCAATTGAATTAGCCGACTTAACTTTACAAGGCCACAGTAGCATTGAAAATGAAAATGGCCGGATTAACGTGACAAATGCGAACGTTGATGGATACACAATTAACAGCGACAATGGTACGATTAACGTTGATGGTAAGAAGCACTATAATCTCTACCACACACCAACGAATGGTGCGAATATGTTGAATATTGAAAACAGTAATGGGGATATCACCGTTACGACGCATAATTAATGAATGAAATGAGGCTTAATGATGGAATGGACAGAAGTTGATGTGAATACCACAAGTGAAGCGGTGGAAGCTGTTTCAAGTATTTTGACGGACTTGGGCGCAGCTGGGATTAAGATCGATGATGCCAATGACGTCTTGAACTATGAACGTGCCGATAAGAGCGTTTATATTAACTGGGACGAAGTTGACCACCGCATGGAAGGGGCTGTAGTTACAGCTTACTATCCCGCATCAGTTTTTGTGCCGGAAATTTTACCAATTATTAAGCACAAAGTTACCCAACTGGCCGAATTTGGGTTGGATTATTTGCCAGGGACAGTCACAACGGCCGCTGTTGAAAATACAGAATGGGCAACGGCGTGGAAGAAATATTATCACGCAGTACGCTTGACGAACCGCTTGACGATTGTGCCTTCATGGGAAGACTACACTCCAGTGCAAGAACAAGAAAAATTGATTGTGCTCGATCCAGGAATGGCGTTTGGTACGGGAACACACCCAACGACCCGCGTAATGTTAGAAGCGCTTGAAATGGTCGTGCGGGGCGGTGAAAGCATGCTGGACGTTGGAACTGGTTCAGGAGTCTTAAGCATTGCCGCTAAGCACTTAGGTGTAGGTGATATCCATGCGACAGATATTGATGAAATCGCCGTGCGCAAAGCCCAAGAAAACCTCGACTTGAATCCAGTTGGTAAGGACATCAAGATTACTGCTTCGGACTTGTTGAAAGATGTCGCTGAGACGGAAGTTGATTTGATTGTTGCCAACATTCTGTCAGAAGTCTTGCACCCATTGATTCCGCAAGCGTGGGAAAAACTCCGTGACGGTGGTCTGTTCTTAACGAGCGGCATCATTGATGAAAAGTTCAACGAAATAAAGACGGCTGAAGAGGCAATGGGCTTTGTCATTGACCAAACCCTTAAAATCGGCGATTGGTTTGGTATCATTGCACACAAACCAGCACCTGATGAAGTTAATGAATTCACGGCACAAGGCTAATTAGCTGGGAAATAAAAAGACTGGGAAATAATCACCGTTATTAGGTCGTGTTATTTCCCGATTCTATACATAAATTATTAATCGAGGTAAGTACGATGCAACGTTATTTTTTAAAAACTCCAGTTGGAAAATCATTTGAATTGGATGACGATATTCAACACCATTTTGTCACGGTATTGCGGGCAGTTGAAGGCACTAAAGCGGAATTCGTACGGTCAGATCACACCGTGTTTATCGGTGCAGTTAGTGCGCTTACGACTGAAAAGACCGTAATCGACTGGGTTAATGATGTCGCCGTCGATGTCGAATTACCAGTGGAAACGACAATCATTGCGGGCTTGCCTAAAGGCGATAAGGCCGAATTAATTGTGCAAAAAGCGACTGAATTGGGCGTGCACCATATTATTTTTGTCCCAACAAAGTGGAGCGTGGCAAAATGGAACGGCAAGGAAGCAAAAAAGGTTGCCCGATTACAAAAGATTGCGGACGGCGCCGCAGAACAAGCACACCGCACAATTCAACCGGTAATTAGTTATGCTGATAACTTGCGGGATTTAATGGCTAATGATTATGATGTTAAAATAGTGGCGTGGGAAGAATCAGCCAAACAAGGTGAACAATCAGCACTCACGGCGGCCTATCAACAACTGCAACCCGGTAATAAAATAGTGGCGGTCTTTGGTCCAGAAGGTGGCTTAACGCCCGAAGAAGTTGCAATTCTCAGCCAAAATGGTTACCAAGCAGCGGCATTAGGGCCACGGATTTTGCGCACGGAAACGGCACCGTTATATTGGTTAAGCTCACTTAGCTTCTTTTTGGAACTTAATCGGTAGTTCTGGTATAATTACTATATAAGTTTTCGAGAGAACAGGTAGAGATATGCCAAAATTAATTAAGCGTTTACGACTTGAATTTATTGTCGTTGCGATAATTTTTGGAGCAATTATCCCAAAAGTCTGTAATGTAGCCGGTATGTCAGCGGCAACTAAGCAAATTTGGATTTTAGTTGTGTTGAATTTTATCGTGGCGACGGTTATTGGATTTTGGGCAAAAAAGGTCCACGCACCATGGTTGGTGATTACCTTCATGCCGATTTTATTTGCATTAAGCAATTTTATATTCCATATTAATAATCACCAATATGCCTATTATCTGGCATTAACATATTTGGCTTTATCTGCATTTGGTCGCTTCTCTGGCACCCGCGTTGAAGTCGATACCGATGACGACAACATCCCCGATTTAGTCGAGGGTGGCTTCAAGTCGAATATAGATTAGCTAAGAAACTCTCGGATTGCCGGGAGTTTTTCGTTTACATAGCTATGATTACTAAAGTTATATTATAGGGGGGACACAAATGGAAGAACTTGCACAAGTGGTGGTTGATGTTCCAACGATGCAGACTAACCAACCATATACGTATGCCATCCCTGCTGAGTTTCGCGAGCGCCTAACACCTGGAATGCGGGTAGTTGTACCGTTTGGTAAAGGCAGCCGGGTCATCCAAGGTTTTGTCGTTGGTTTTATCAACCAAAGCGATTATGAAGGTGAATTAAAAGCTATTACAAGTATCGTCGATTTATATCCCGTTTTGAACGATGAATTGCTTGATCTATCAGCTTGGCTAGCACAGCTATCATTTGCCTTTCGAATCAGTGTCTTACAGACGATGCTGCCGAACGTGATGCGCGCAAAATACACTAAGTACGTTCGGGTAATTGACGAAATTGACGAAGATGTTCTGTTCTCAATTTTTCACGGCCAAGATGAAATTGAATTCGACGAAGCACAAATGGAACCGGCAACCGTTTCTAAATTACTGGATTTACGGAAACACAATCAAGTCGAAGTCAGTTATCAAGTGGGGAATCGCGCCCGCGTTAAAACAACACTCGGTATTCAACCGCTGTTGGAATTTGAAGCCTATGAAGAAGAACGGGCGGGATTAACTAAAACGGCCGCCAAACAAAGTACTTTAATTTCATACTTACAAACGTTAAAACCGACAGATGTTATCGCTAAGAAAACAGTCAGCGAAGTCACGGGCTTAAGCGATGCAATCATTACGACCGGCGAAAAAAAGGGTTGGTTAGCGAAGGTACCGATGGAAACATATCGGGATCCAATGAAAGACTATGATATTCAAGCTACCACGCCACTCGAACTGCAAGCGACGCAAGCAGAGGCACTAGCAGCGATTAATGCGGCCGATGGTACTGCCAAAACTTTCTTATTAGAAGGGGTAACCGGATCCGGTAAAACCGAAGTTTACTTGCAAGCAATTGCCAATGTGTTAGCGGAAGGTAAAACTGCCCTCATGCTCGTCCCCGAAATCTCATTAACACCGCAGATGATGCGGCGGGTTCGTGGACGTTTTGGGGCGGCCGTTGCTGTGTTGCACTCCGGCTTATCAGATGGTGAACGCTTTGATGAATGGCGCCGCATTGAACGTGGTGAAGCACGCGTCGTCGTTGGTGCGCGGTCAGCGGTTTTTGCTCCATTAGAAAACATTGGCCTCATCATTATGGATGAAGAACACGAAACAACGTACAAACAAGATGAAAATCCGCGCTACCACGCTCGCGATGTTGCGGCATGGCGGAGCGCGTATCATAATGCGCCGCTAGTCCTTGGTTCAGCAACCCCATCATTAGAGTCACGGGCTCGTGCTGAAAAGGGTGTCTATGAGTTGTTGTTGATGCCCAATCGCATTAACAATCACCCGATGCCCACCGTCCAAGTCGTCGACATGCGCCAAGAAATTATCAACGGTCCGGAGTCTAATTTTTCAACTGACTTACTGGCGGCAATTCAAGACCGCATTTCTAAAGGCGAACAATCTGTTTTGATGCTTAATCGGCGGGGCTTTTCAAGTTTTGTGATGTGTCGTGATTGTGGCTTTGTGTTGGAATGTCCCAATTGTGATATCGGTTTAACGTTGCACATGGACACAAAATCGATGAAGTGCCACTACTGTGGGCATGAGGAAGCAATTCCACATCAATGCCCAAACTGTCAATCGAACGCAATTCGTTACTACGGTACTGGTACGCAAAAAGTTGAACAAGAATTGCAAGAATTAATTCCCGGCGCTAAAATTGTGCGCATGGATGCTGATACAACCCGTAAGAAGGGTGCGCATGATAAAATGTTAACGGCCTTTGGTAATCACGAATATGATATTCTTTTGGGAACTCAGATGATTGCAAAAGGTTTAGATTTTCCAGACGTGACGCTAGTCGGGGTTTTGAACGCTGATACATCGTTAGGATTGCCCGATTTTCACGCGGCTGAGCGCACGTTTCAGTTGTTGACCCAAGTATCTGGTCGAGCAGGGCGTGCCGATAAACTCGGTGAAGTATTCGTCCAAACATTTAATCCCGAACATTATGCGATTAAACTTGCGCAAATGCATGACTACGAGCGCTTTTTCAGAACGGAAATGCAGATGCGGCATGCTGCTAAGTACCCACCTTATTATTTCACGATTAAGATTCAAGCAAGTCATGCGGAAGAACGGGAAGCCGCCTTGAAGATGAGTCAGGTGGGGCGCTGGTTAAAGAACCAACTCGGCACAGATGCAATTATGTTGGGACCAACACCACGTTCAATTGCACGCATTAACAACCGATATTATTATCAGATTGTGCTAAAATATCGACAACCAGAAGAATTAGATGCCGCCTTGAGTGAATTACTCGAACGCGCGCAAAGTGAGGCGAAACACGGGCTACAATTAAGTATTGACCGTGAACCGCTATCATTTATGTAATAACAGCAACAAATATAACCGTAGCACCTTACCATGGAGGAATTAAATTAGTATGACATCAATCGTATTTATGGGAACACCAGCATTTTCAGCACCAATCTTAACTGCCTTAGTCGAAAACGGCTATGATGTGCAAGCAGTTGTGACGCAACCAGACCGCAAAGTTGGTCGCAAGCATGTTTTAACACCAACGCCGGTTAAGGAAGTTGCACTGAAGTATGACATCGAAGTTTTACAACCTGAAAAAATCAGCGGCTCACCTGAAATGGAACGGGTGATTGAGCTTAATCCGGATTTCATTGTCACCGCCGCTTTTGGTCAATTCTTGCCAACGAAATTGTTAAAGGCCGCCAAAATCGGCGCAATTAACACACACGCGTCACTCTTACCTAAGTATCGTGGTGGTGCACCTGTGCATTATGCAATCATGAACGGGGATGCTGAAACTGGGGTCTCAATTATGTACATGATTAAGCAAATGGATGCCGGTGACATTATTTCCGTCGCCAAGACGTCAATTTTGCCAACCGATAACGTGGGGACGATGTTTGATAAGTTGAGTCTCGTTGGGCGTGATTTGTTATTGGCAACTTTGCCAACTTTGATTGATGGGACGGCCAAACCAGTCGCACAAATCGAAGCCGACGCCACATTCTCACCAAACATTCAACCGGCTCAAGAACAACTTGACTTCACGCGTAGTGCACAACAATTGGATTACCATGTGCGTGGGTTGTTCCCATTCCCAACTGCATATATGCTGTTGAATGGCGAACGGACGAAAGTGCAAGGCGTGTCGGTTGTTGCAGAATCAACTTCCGCTGAACCAGGTACGGTCGTCAAGAAAACGAAACACGAATTATGGATTGCAGCTGGTGAACACTCAATCTTAAGCATTGACCAACTCCAACCAGCTGGTAAGCCAAAGATGAGTGTGACCGATTTCTTAAATGGTAATAAAGCAGAATTTGCAGAAGGTGATCAGGTGATCTTTTAATGGGTAAGGCAAAATTACATTCAGCGCGTGGCTTAGCAGTCAGCACGTTAGAAATTATCAAAAACGGAGCGTACTCTAACCTCCAATTAAACGCAGCAATTCAACACTCAAAGCTGGAAGAACGTGATGTCCACTTATTTACGACCATTGTTTATGGGGTCATTCAACACCGTTTGACATTGGAATATTGGTTGAAGCCATTTGTTAAGCAACCCCAAAAGATGCAACCATGGGTACGTGAATTACTTTACACTGCATTATTCCAAATGAAATACCTGGATAAGGTACCTAATCACGCCATTTTTGATGAATCAATCGAAATCGCGAAGGCTCGAGGACATGAAGGCCAACGTCGTTTTGTCACAGGGGTCTTACACCAAATCGACCGCGACGGTGTGCCTGATTTCAACACAATCAAGGATCCCACGGAACGTTTATCAATTGAAACGAGCTTACCAGTTTGGATGTTAGAAGAATTGACCAAGGAAGTTGGTTTAGCTAAAGCCGAATCAATCGCGCGTTCAATTAATAATGCACCAGCACAGTCAGCACGGGTTAACCGGGCTGTTTCAGATATTGAAAATGCGACGGATCAATTGATTGCAGATGGCTTTGAAGTGCAACAATCACCAGTAGCACCAGATGGCTTATTGTTGAATGGTGGTTTTGTCGCTGGCTCAGCAGCATTTGCTAATGGTACGGTAACCTTACAAGATGAATCAGCAATGTTAGTGGCACCAGCCATGCAGATTACCGATCCTAGTATGAAAGTCTTGGACGCATGTGCCGCTCCCGGTGGTAAAACAACGCAAATTGCCACGTACTTAGATCACGATTTGGGTGGCCAAGTGGATGCTTTTGACATCCACGAACACAAAGTTCAGTTAATTCGGAACAACGCTGAACGCCTCTTTGTCCGTGACCGGGTCTTTGCCACCGCAATGGACGCACGGTTACTAGGTGACAAGTACGAAAATGAAGTTTTTGATCGTGCTTTGATTGATGCGCCATGTTCTGGTTTTGGTTTATTACGTCGTAAACCTGAAATTCGTTACGAAAAAACATTGCAAGACAGCCAAAACTTACAAAAAATCCAATTAGCACTTTTGGATTCAGTAGCCCCATTGGTCAAAATTGGCGGCTTATTGACGTATTCAACTTGTACCATCTTACGTTTAGAAAATGATGATGTGGTCAACACATTCTTGGCTAAGCACCCGGAATACGAATTAGAAACAACGTTTACAGAAAATAATTTAAAAGCGGACCGCGACACGAAGACATTAACGATTTACCCAGATGACTTCAACTCAGATGGTTTCTTCATCGCTTCACTAAAGCGCGTGAAATAATGGCTCTATTCCATCTGACGTGGGATTGAATAAAATTGGCCACTGCGTGCCAGTAAATTACTTGGCGCACCGCGCTGGAAGCAACCTCCCAAGCCAAAGTGCGGTCTTGGTCGGTTCGGACAAGCTGGGAGTCTAAGGAATAAATTCCTAAGACTCCTCATCTTATCCTCAGCGACGATATGTGTTACACACGTATCGCCCCAGTCGTGGTGTAAAGGCTGCGCCCGCCAAGCAATTTGCTGGCACTACGTTAGTTAGGAATAATACTCGAACTAGCAAAAATAGTTACCTACTACAGACTGCAGTGGCATGGGAAAAAACAGCACTGAAAAATGAACCTCAGTAGTTTGATGATTGAAAAGTGTAGAAATGACAATTCCGCGCTAGAATAGATCGAACCGAAATAATTATTGTTAAGCGGTTGTGCACCTACCCCATTGTTTATGCTAGATAATTAACACAAAGTAAATTTTAATGGTCGGTAGTATGCCGACCGTACATAGTTCACCAATTAAGAAAGGGAGTAGCGATGCCAATTCCATATTTGATTACGAAATTGCGGGCCGATGAGTGGCGGCGGACAAAAGTCATTGCAAATGCGTGGCAATCAACGACCACGACCATGTCAACGGCATTTTGGGCGTTGGCGTATGACATGCTCCCAGAGATTGGCTTATTCAGTACAGATGTCGAAAAGCAACTGTTGCAATTAAAAAACGGCGGTTTGGTGGAATTCAACGAGAGCGGTTTGGTCCGGTTAACAAGTAGTGGGCTGGCCGCTCAAGCTGACTATCGTGATAATCATTACGTACCCCAGCATTTACAAATAAATTTAATGGCGGATGTGCGGGCGTTCCAAGATGTATTCCTATTAGTGAATCAATCGATTTCAGAATTGGCGCACCATAACGCTAAGTTTTATCCATATCAGATTGACTTGCGAAATCAATGGCAAGTCAAGGCGTGGTTAAAGGCTCATCCGCGAGAGGAATTAATTAACGCTTGGCGCGAGGCATTAACTACGTGGCTTGTGACCCAAGACGAGTTGGATGCTGATTTATTTGCGGCAACATTATTTGGGTATGAGATGAACGGTCAGTTATTGCAAGCTCTACCAGGACGGCCGGAATGGGTCGAAACGGATTGGCTCTTATGGCAATTAGATTGTTTTGCGAGTTTGATGACGACCGGTCTAGAACAGCAAAATATCATTGGCGAACTAGTGGGGTTAGTTGGGCGAGATATGTTATCCGAAAGTAACGTTGCTTCAATTCAAATGTGGCAACAAGGGCAATCATTTGAGCAAGTGGCCCATTCACGGCGATTAAAGCTTAGTACCATTCGTGAACATATTCTACGTGGCGCGATGTTTCGCAATTGGACACCCGAGCAAGTGCGCTCAATTGTGCCACCAGCTGAACGGATGAAACTGTTTGAGACATTTGATGTGCAACCATTTGATCAGTGGGTGTATAAAGATTACGCAAATGGGGATGATCCAATATTTTTTATGTATTTTCGATTATTCCAAATTGCACAGATTAAGGAAAGGGCGGCGAAAGCATGAACGAAACGGAAGTTAAAATGCATGCCATTTTAAAAGCACAATTCGGCTTTGATGATTTCCGCCCGGGCCAAGAAGAAGTCTTAACCGCGTTACTAGTTGACCAGCAAAATGTTTTAGCGGTGTTGCCAACTGGTACTGGGAAAAGCTTACTATATGAATACGCAGGTTACGTGCTTGGTGGGACAACGGTAATTGTGTCACCGCTCCTTTCTTTGATGCAAGATCAAGTTGCACGGTTAAACTATCATGGACAACGGCAGGCAGTCGCGATTAATTCAATGATGAAGCCGGCCACGAAGAATTTTGCCTTGCAACACTTAGAGCAATTCCGCTATATCTTTATCGCACCAGAAACGCTCGTTCAAGAACCCGTGATGCTAGCATTACAACGGTTGCAAGTGAATTTGTTTGTTGTAGATGAAGCCCACAGTATTGCACAATGGGGACCGGATTTTCGCCCCGACTATCTTGAACTAGGGCGAGCATTTCAGCAATTAGGACAACCACGATTGCTTGCATTAACCGCAACGGCTAGCGAAACGGCGCGCCACGAAATTTTAGCCCAGTTTAATTTGCCGGTCGCGCCACAAACTATTTTATATTCAGTCAATCGCCCCAATATTCATTTGCGCACAGAACGATTAGCGGATGATAAGACGAAGCAACAACGCTTATTGAGTTTGGTTAAAGAGTTACCAGGCGCCGGGATAATTTATCTTTCGAGTAAAAAGTTAGCCGATCAGTTGGTCATAACACTCCAACAGGCAAACGAACGGCGTGTGGCGGCATACCATGGGGATGTGACTGGTGACCAACGTTACGCAGTCCAACAACAATTCATGGCTAATCAATTAGACGTGATTGTCGCGACGTCGGCCTTTGGCATGGGAATTGATAAAGCTGATATTCGTTGGGTCATCCATTATCATTTATCGAATGATTTAGAAGCATATGTGCAAGAAATTGGCCGGGCTGGGCGTGATCAACAACCAGCGTTGGCGGTACTCTTATATGGACAAAACGATGAGTACTTAGTGCGCAACTTAATCGATACCAGTTTGCCAGTTGAAGGCGACATCCAACATTTTTTCAAGCGCACTCCAAATTACACGTTTGACCCACAACATGAACGCTTATTGAACTACTATCAAAACCGCGGTCTTAGCGCAGCTCAAGTCACGCAACTTTTTCGCCAGCGTGTTGGCTTACGGTTTCGCGCACTCGCAGCAATGCTTGACTATATTGAAGCGGCGGATGATAAACGTAATTATTTGTTAAAGTATTTTGGTGAAACACCATTAGAAGCGCCAGCCGATGGTAATTGGTCAACTGAGCAAACGCCACTGGATATTCCGGCATTAAACTTGCCAAGTGCAGTTGAACAAGTTCCAAATTTGGGCTTGTTAGGGTGGCGTGAGACGCTAGAAAATTTGTTTGGCTGAAAATCATCAACTTCTAGCCGATATATGGTACAATAATGTTTGAAATTTTTTAGGAGGAGAAGCATGAGTCAGAATAATAATGACCAACAAAAGCAACCTTGGGATTCTTCCTTTGGTGGCGAACAGTCAGAAGAAAATTTGCCATCGCGGACATCAATCCGTAAACGTAGCAAACGTTCAACTTTTATTTTAAGTCTCCTAATTCTGGCTGTAATTTTACTTGCCGCAATTCCGGTTTATCGATTTGTGGTCGATGTGAACAGTTCCAATACACCGAGTGATGACGTTGCAAGTAGCCAAACAACGGTGAAAACTTCGGAGCCCTCATCAAGCAAGGCTGAGTCAAAGTCTGATGATAGTGCTGCCAGCAAGAAAGCTGCCACAGAAAAAGCAGCTGAAAAATCTAAAGCAAGCAGTCAAAAAGCAGCTAAGGCGGCTAAAGCTAAAGCTGCCAAAAGCTCTTCGATAGCAGCTAAGGAAGCTGCCGAGGTATCATCTGAAAAAGCCGCAAATGCAGCTTCAAAGAAAGCCGCTAAAGCTTCAAGCAAAGCTGCTGCTAAGGCCAAAAAAGACAAAGACAAGACATATGCGACTGTGACAGAAGTGAATGGTTACCGTTTTGCGCTCGCGCATGGGTTAACATTGGCTGAGTTACAACATTTGAACCCTGGTGTTGATTTAAGTAGTGTTCACCAAGGTCAAAGTTTACGTGTTAAGTAAATATTTTTGGATAGGATCGTAGTAAAAATGACAGACAAAATGCAAGTAGCAATTGATGGCCCAGCTTCGGCCGGTAAATCAACAATTGCTAAGATTATCGCTAAAGAATTTGGTTATATCTACGTTGACACTGGTGCAATGTACCGGACAATTACGCTCGCAGCAATGCGCGCAGGCTTAATTGTGCCTGGCCAAGAAACGGTCGATGAAGCCGCTGTAACGGCTTTGTTACCAAAAACGTTGATTGGCTTTACACCTGATCCAGCCGGACAACGGGTTTTCTTGAATGATGAGGATGTTAGCGAAGCTATTCGTCACAGTGATGTGAATGGGTTAGTTTCGATGATTTCAGCAATTCCTGCTGTGCGGACAGATTTAGTTAAGCGCCAACGTGATATCGCGGCCTCAGCTAGCATTGTGATGGATGGCCGTGATATTGGAACTACTGTTTTACCTGATGCACAAGTAAAGATTTTCTTAGTAGCTAGTGTTGAAGAACGTGCGGCCCGGCGTTTTAAGGAAAATCAAGAAAAGGGGATTGATACTAACGATACGCTAAGCGAAATCGAAGCATCAATTGCTCGTCGTGATTACCTTGATTCTCACCGCGAAGTTTCACCATTGGTCCAAGCTGCTGATGCACAACTTGTTGATACAACTGGCATCGATATTCCAACTGTATCAGCGAACATTGCATCAATCATCAACGAAAAGTTGAAATAAAAATAAAAAGATAGTAAATTAGAACGAAATAGGGTATTATATACTCTAGAGTCGTTTTATTGGAGGATTGTTTTTCATGAGTGAAGAAAACAACGAATTTTTAGCAGCACTTAACGCCGCTGACGAAATTAACGTCAACGATGTTGTTAAGGCACAAGTTTTAGGTTTTGACGAACAACGTCAAACTTTAGTATCAATCGAAGGCACTGGTCTTGAAGCAGTTATTCCTGTTCGGGAATACTCAAACAACCCAGAAGCTGATATGACAACCGAATTAAAAATTGGTGATGTCTTAGATCTTGTCGTTATCCGTAAAATCGGTAGCGATAAGGAAGGCGGTTCATTCCTTGTTTCTAAGAAGCGCCTTGAAGTTAAGAAGGCTTGGGAAACTCTTGAAAAAGACCACAAGCCTGGTGATATCCTTGAAGTACCAGTTATCCAAGCCGTCCGTGGCGGTCTTGTAGTTGACGCTGGTGTTCGTGGATTCATCCCTGCATCAATGATCGAAAACCGTTTTGTTTCAGACTTGAACCAATACAAGGGTCAAACTGTTCGTGCACAAATCGTTGAAATCGACCCAGCGGACAACCGCTTGATCCTTTCACGTCGTGCCGTTCTTGACGCTGAACGTTCAGAAGCTGTCGAAAAGGTCTTCTCTACTCTTAACGTTGGCGACATCGTTGAAGGTAAGGTTGCTCGCATGACTGACTTCGGTGCATTCATCGACCTCGGTGGTGTTGACGGTCTTGTTCACGTTTCAGAACTTTCATACGACCGCGTTTCTAAGCCTTCTGACGTATTGTCAGCTGGTGAAGATGTTAAGGTTAAAGTTCTTGCATTGGACAAAGACAAGCAACGTATCTCATTGTCAATCAAGCAAACACAACCAGGTCCTTGGGACAAGGTTGCTGAAGAAGCACCAGAAGGCGCAATCCTTGATGGTACTGTTAAGCGTTTGACTGATTTTGGTGCGTTTGTTGAAGTTGCTGCCGGTGTTGAAGGTTTGGTTCACATTTCACAAATCTCACACAAGCACATCGAATCACCTTCTGATGTATTGAAGTCAGGTGAAACTGTTAAGGTTAAGGTCTTGTCAGTTGATCCAGCAGCGCAACGCTTGAGCCTTTCAATCAAGGCCCTTGAAGAACGCCCAGCATCAGAAAAGTCTAACGACAACCGTCGTGAAGACAACAAGTCTGCATCATCATCAGATATCAAGAACTATTCTTCTGACGACGATGACGAAGGTTTCACACCATTCGCTGATTTGTTGAAGTAATTTGACTTTAATAAGAGAGATCGGCTTGCCGGTCTCTTTTTTATTTAAATGAAAAGTATCTGGCCGATATTTTTCTAATTGAGAAACGCGTTTGTGTCGTTTCGGAAACTTAACTTAACGTATAGAACCAAAGGAGGCTCTTATGGCTTATCCACTCGTAGCGATTGTTGGTCGCCCAAATGTTGGGAAATCAACTATTTTTAACCGTGTCGTCGGTGATCGTATTTCGATCGTTGAAGATACACCAGGTGTGACGCGTGACCGAATTTACGCGCGTGGCGAATGGCTTGGACGTGAATTCCGCTTGATTGATACTGGTGGGATTGATATTGACGACCAACCATTTATGAAACAAATTACGGAACAAGCTGAAATCGCCATTGATGAAGCTGACGTAATTATTTTCATGGTTAGTGCCCTTGAAGGGTTAACTGATGCCGATGAACGTGTCGCAAAAATTTTGTATAAAGCTGATAAACCGGTCATTCTCGCCGTCAACAAGGTTGATAATGTCGAAAAACGTGCGGAAATCTTTGATTTTTATGCGTTAGGTTTTGGCGAACCATTCCCAATTTCTGGTGCACACGGTATCGGTCTTGGTGATATGCTTGATGAAGTGATCAAGTCATTCCCTGAAGATACTGGTGACGATGATGAAGATAAGATTAAGTTCTCATTCATCGGTCGGCCTAATGTTGGTAAGTCATCATTAGTTAATGCTTTGCTCGGTGAAGAACGGGTTATCGTGTCACCAATCGAAGGAACGACGCGTGATGCCATCGATACTAAGTTTACCGATGAAGATGGTGATGAATTTGTCATGATTGATACGGCTGGTATCCGTAAGCGTGGTAAGGTATACGAAAATACTGAAAAGTACTCGGTTATGCGTGCCATGCGTGCGATTGATGATTCTAACGTGATTTTGATGGTCTTAGATGCCGAAACTGGTATCCGTGATCAAGATAAGCACGTGGCTGGTTATGCCCATGAAGCAGGCCGGGCCATCATCTTAGTTGTCAACAAGTGGGATACACTTGAAAAAGACAACCACACAATGCAAGAATTTGAAGAACACATTCGCAACGAATTCAAGTATTTGGATTATGCGCCAATTGTCTTCGTTTCTGCAAAAACCCACCAACGTTTGGATAAATTACCAGCGTTGATCAAGGCTGTCAACGAAAACCACAAGAAGCGGATTTCAAGTTCTACCTTGAATGAAGTCTTGTTGGATGCTATTGCTACAACACCAACGCCAACTGTTCACGGGAAGCGTTTGCGTATTTACTATGGTACGCAAGTGGCAATTCAACCACCAACATTTGTTATTTTCGTTAATGACCCTGAAATGATGCACTTCTCATACCAACGTTTCCTTGAAAATCAAATTCGGAATGCCTTTGATTTCACTGGAACGCCAGTGCACTTAATCATTCGTGAACGTAAGTAAATAAAAACAATAGGTCTAGTCATTGAATTGGCTAGGCCTATGTTAGTCAAATTGGTTATGCGGGAGTTACTTAACTGGAATGGCTCCAAGCTGATGAAATACGAGGTGAATTACTTTGGAAACTGCATATTCTGAACAAATGTTGACAGCGTTAAGCGCCGGTCAACTCGAGGAAGCACAACGCGTGTTTGCGTTAGCTTTACGGCATGATGACGATGATATGTTATTTAGTTTAGCGGAAGAATTGTATGGTTTAGGTTTCTTAAAACAATCCAAGCGGACGTATTCGAAATTATTGGAAACTTATCCCGACGCCGATGAAATTCGGATTGGTTTGGCCGATGTTGCCATTGATGAAGACGAAATTGATGAAGCTTTGGGTTACTTGAGCGAAATTGAAGAAACTTCTGATGCATATGTCGAAGCATTATTAGTAACAGCTGACTTGTATCAAACTGAAGAATTATACGAAGCTAGTGAACAAAAGCTCTTGAAAGCCTATGAACTCGCACCGGATGAACCAGTGATTTTGTTTGCCTTGGGTGAATTTTATTTCAACATGCGCCAATTCAAGCAGGCGATTACTTTCTACAAGGAAATGTTGTTGCAAGGGCTGAAATCATTCTCACGGGTTGATTTAGTTTCACGAATTGGGGTCGCATACGCCCAAGCTGGTAACTTTGACAACGCGATTGGGTATCTTGAACAAATTCACGAAGCCGATATGACGGCCGACGTACAATTCCAATTGGGCTTTACGTATTTCCAATTGAAAGAATGGGAAAAAGCTGCCAAAGCCTTTGAAGGTTTGGAAGACATGGATAACCAGTATGGTAGTTTGTATCCATATTTAGGCCAAGTTTATGTTGAGTTAAACCGTTTGGAAGATGCGTTGCGGACGTTCCAAGCAGGGTTAGCGGTTGATGAATTCAATGAAAACTTGTATCGTTTGGCAGCAGAAACGGCCATTAAGTTGTCTGATGATGACCAAGCCATTAAGTACTTCCTACAAGGCTTAAACATCGAACCCGATGATACAACGATGGTGTTGGAATTATCAAACCTCTATGTCCAAAAGGGTGAAGATGATAAAAACGTTGAATTGTTGAGCGCCTATGTCCAAAATGATGAAATTGATCCCCAAATCTACTGGAATGCCGCTAAGTCATTAGCCCGCGTTGACCAATGGGATTTGGCCCGGAAATACTGGGAAGCAGCACAACCATATTTCATGGAAAATGGTGATTTCTTACGCGAAGCATTTGATTTCTGGCGTGAAGACGGTGATTCTGCCAATGCGATTGTCTTAGGACAAGCGTACTTGAAGGTTGAACCTGAAGATACGGAAATGATTGATGCCGTAGATTCGCTCGAAAATTACTAAGATAGTATCCGAAGACGACTTTTGTAGCGATACAGAGGTCGTCTTTTTGTGATTCTATTTTGTCTGACGTGGAATTGAATATAATTGATCACACTGCGTGCTACCACTCCGTTAGTTAGTAATAAATCTCAAACTAGTGCCTAAGGTAGATTCCGTGGCACGTGAGTATTCTTAAACAAATGAGAATCTCACGCTAAATGGAGCCTTTTTTCATATTTTACAAATGCAATAATATTTATGTCGCCATTAATCTGCACAACGAGTAATATAGTGTGACAAAGAAAACGCGCAATATCAAAATGCAATTAATTCAGCGCCGGTTTATTGAACGTTTTTTCACATATTTGCATTTTATCTCACTAGGACGGCTAATGTCGATAGTTAAAATTGATACGTGAGTATGTTATTGTGCGGTGCAAATGCTGTTCCATCAATGATTTGGTTAGGGTATTCTAATAATGGTATTCATTATCGCCGAAAAATAAATATATGTTTTTATTGTGTATTAATGAGCATTATAGTGCTATAATTTTATCAAATGAAAACTAGGAAAGTCGTTTGAGAGATATATTTAAAATGATCATTGAACTAATAACAATACTAATTTGTCTTATTATTGTACCAACAGCTGTCGGCATTATTTTATTTAATATTAATAGCTTATGGCTTAATACTATTGGGCTGGTAACTTTCATGGCGCTGTTTGTACTGGCGTCGCCCCCAATGTATGACTTCTTGGAAGGTTCGCATCCCCACAGCCCCGAATGGTTTAGTAAAGTTGGCCATTGGCTTGTTACAATGGGGGGCAATGACAAATCAGGTGTTGTTTGGTCTTTGAGCTTTTTTGTCTGGGGCGTCTACGTAATTATTTTGCTAGGAAATGTTTTGGCGTGTGTGAAAGCTAAGAGGCAAGCTGTGCGGCGACTAGGGAAGGTTGATGAATCAGCTCTAAATTAGGCTGACCGAGTTAATAATAATTAACACAAGCAGAGCTAAAATGGTAAGATGGAAAGAATAACTTACGATAAGGAAATTGCGATGCTTACACTTAATTTTGAATTACTCGACGCTGTGAATCCCTCAACGCGGGAGGTTTTAGTACCTGAAAACTTTTCTTTTGCCAAACTACATACGTTAACCCAATTGCTGTATGGTATGCAAGATTCCCATTTGCACCTGTTCAAATCCACCGACGATGTTGTTCAGGTTTTTGCGACCTTTGATAAAGAAGGTTACGACGAAGCGATTTACTATCAAGAAAGCGCGGCGACGAGCAACTTGCTTGAAAAACCGATTGATAAAACAATTTGGTATGAAGATGAGTTGAGCATTGATGAAGTGATTGTGCCGAGCCAGCCGTTTGTTTACGTTTATGACTTTAATGATGATTGGGAAATCGCAATAACGCGTGGTGCGATCGATGAAAATGCCAAAAAAACTGATTCACCAGTTGTCCTGAAGACAGTCGGATCAGATATTATTGAAAGTATTGGTGGTCCGGTGGGTTTAGCGCATCTGCAAGCTGTTTTGGACGATCCAAGTAATGAAGAATATGATGACTATGTCGCGTGGCTGCACGACACCGAAATCAATGTGCCCACTACATGGGGATTAAACAACATGATTCAGCAATTTTTTAAATAACAAGCAGCGCCCCCCGATTTCAGTTATCCGCGGATAAAATGGAATTTGGGGCTTTTTGCGGTTTTAGCTATTTTAGCGTGGAATTCTCATTTCTATAATTTTATTCAATCCCACGTCAAACTCAATAGGCGGTATCCTTAAACAGCGGTATATCATAGTATTACGAACGTTAAGCCGTAGAAAAATCTATGAATGCCCTTAAATTACATGTTTTATCTAAATTACGAGTAGTCTTTACAAAATCTTCACACCCAATAACGTATAATAGTAACTAATAACAATTACGAAATGGGGGCGATTAGATGGCTAAGAAATTAATTGGTGAGATATTAGTTGGGACAACTAGTATTGAACTTGTCATCAGTAACACACGGACATTACAAGTAATCGAAAGTGTTCAAAAAAATATGCAAGATGGTTCCGAAATTTATGATTCCGGGGCCTTACCAATTGCGTTAGTGCATCGTTTATTGGCGGCACTGCAAGGTTTTCGCCAAATTTTAGCGGATTATGATGTGCAGAATGTCCGTGTCTGGGGTAGTGAAATGTTTGCACATGCCTCGAACGCCGAGTATATCGCCGATCAAATCTATCTAGCGACCGGATTTACGATTCATTGGTTGAACAGCAGTCAGGAAGTTTTCTACCGTAACCAAGCAATCCGCACATTCTACCCAATGTTTGAGGAACTCGCAGCTGATAAATTATATATTATTGGTATGAATAATGGGCGGATTGATTTAGGCTATTATGCGCAAAATGATTTCCGCTATTCACGAAGCGTGGCATTGGGACCAGTGCGCATTGCCGAAGAAGTGGAAGATATTGAGAGCCAAATTGTTGACTATCCGCAATTTTTACGCGATTTCATTGCTAGTAAAATTGCCGATTTTACGCGGGTTTTACCGATTACGGAACCCAGTGAAAACTTGTTGCTGGTGGGTTCGACAGTGCTAAATGATATTTTTATCGCACCACGCGGCCAATCACAAGAAATCACGCTGTCGGATTTCAGTAAGTTACAACGTAAGATGCAGCGCATGTCACAACAAGCCATCAGTGATGAATATGGCATTGAACCAGCTATGGTGCGCTATGTATTACCAGAACTCTTCTTGCTGGAACGGGCATTTGCGATTACCCATGCCAAACTAATTACACTTGTGAAAATGTCAGTCGTTGATGGGCTTATTTTTGCTGACAGCGATACTAAACACATTGGCGATGCTGAAATCATTACCTCCGCCCGCGATATTTCTACGCAATACCGGGTAGAAGCCAAGCACCGCGATCAAGTTGAAAATTTTGCTTTGCATTTATTTGATCAACTAAAGCCAATTCACCAGTTAGATAGTCGGGAACGCTTATTGCTCAACGTGGTCAGTTTGGTACACGATATTGGGAGTTTTGTGAATAGTCATGCGCACTATCTCCACTCCGAAGATTTGATTCGGGGGATTGATTTTCATGGCATGTCAACGCGTGAGACCGAAATCATTGCGGCTGTGGCACGCTATCACAGCTCGCAGACACCGGACTCGGACGAATACGTCTTACAGCGGTTTAACCGTGCTGAACGCCTGTTAATTGCCAAATTAACCGCTATTTTACGGGTTGCAGATGCATTGGATGATTCACGCGGACAAAAAATCCAACAAATCTCCGTCTCGTTGCGAAGTGATGAAGTTGTCATTACAGCAGTCACGAGTGAAAATATTTTACTTGAAAGTTGGGTTTTCCAGCAAAAAGCTAAGTTCTTTATGGATGTGTTTGGCATCCAACCAATCTTAAAGAAAAGGATGAGTCGTGCATGAGTGAGAAAAAAGAATTTGCCAACCCTAAAAATTTTGTGAACCGTGAGTTAAGCTGGTTAAAGTTTAACGATCGTGTCCTCGAGGAAGCCCGCGACAAGCAAAATCCATTGTTGGAACGCGTTCGTTTCTTAGCGATTAGCCAGAGCAACTTGGACGAATGGTTCATGGTGCGCGTCGCCTCGTTAGCCCAAATGGTTAAAGTTGGCTATGACGGCAAAGACGCCGCCGGCATGACACCAATCGAGCAGCTAAACGCCGTTAGTGCCGCAGCTGGTGACCAAGTTAAATTACAGTATCAAACATTATCGCGGGTCTTGTTACCAGCGTTAAAAGAATACGATATCCAACTATTACGTTTAGCTGATTTAGATTCACGCCAATACGATTACTTTGAAGATTATTTCGATCGGGAATTATTTCCTGTACTGACCCCGATGGCAGATGATGAAACGCGCCCATTTCCATTCCTTGCCAACGATTCAATTAATATTGCCGTCCGTTTGACCAAGCCTGGTACGGAAACTGATAAGAAGGAAAAACTATTTGCCACCTTACAAGTTCCCGATAATGTGTTTAAACGAATTATTCCGGTGCCGGGTACCAGTAATCATTTTATTTTACTCGAAGACGTCATCAAGGAATTTGTCGCCAAGATGTTTCTTGGTTACGACGTCAAAGAAACCGCCACGTATCGTGTTTTGCGTGACATGGAGTTAGATGTTGCCGAAGATGATACCCCTAATTTATTAAAAGAAGTGCAAGCTAAGTTGGTCGAACGGGAACGGGGAGCAGTCATTCGGCTCGAAATCGAAAGTACGATGAGTAAGCATATCAAGACGCGTTTACAGGATGCTTTGAAAGTCGATGATTTCCGGACGTATGCGGTCAGCGGACCAATTGATTTGACGTTCATGTCAGAACTTGTAAAAGTAGTCAAAGATTTCCCTGAACTGAGCTATCCAAAGTTCCAAGCATACCAAGCCACAGATTTAGCTAAAGGCAACATTTTTGATACAATTCGCAATCAAGATCAACTGTTGCACCACCCATACGACACTTTTGATTCGGTAGTCCGCTTCATTCAACAAGCCGCTGAAGACGAAGACGTCCTCGCCATTAAAATGACGTTGTACCGCGTTTCGGGTGATTCGCCAATTATCAAGGCGCTTGGACTGGCAGCCCGGAATGGGAAACAAGTTACGGCCTTAGTCGAAGTGAAAGCGCGTTTTGATGAAGAAAACAACGTACACTGGGCGCAAGAACTTGAGCGGATGGGCGTGCACGTGATTTATGGTCTGCGTGGTTTAAAAACGCATAGTAAGTTAACATTAGTCGTGCGCCGCGAAGGTGATGAAATTCGGCGTTACTTGCATATGGGAACTGGGAATTACAATGACGTCACGGCGCATTTCTACACTGACTTAGGACTCCTGACGTCAGATACGAATATGGGCATTGATGCGGCCAATGTCTTTAATATTTTGTCGGGGTATTCTGAACCAGAGTACTTCCATAAGTTACACATTTCACCAGATGGTATTCGGGAATTCTTGGAAGAAAAGATTGCCCAAGAAATTGCTAATTCCAAAGCTGGCCGTCCAGCATACATTAAGTTTAAAGCAAACTCAATTTCTGATGCGCCAATCGTGCAACATTTGTACGCTGCGAGCCAAGCGGGTGTAAAAGTTGACTTGATTGTCCGGGGCATTTCAATTTTGCAAACAGGAATTCCAAATGTCAGTGAAAATATTGAATTGCACTCAATTGTTGGCCGTTTCCTAGAACATAGCCGGATTTACATGTTTGCCAATGATGGTGCTGCGGAAGTCTACTTATCAAGTGCTGATTTAATGACGCGGAATTTAAATCGCCGGGTTGAATTGCTCTTTCCAGTGGAAGATCCAGCCTTAAAACAACGCGTTGAGGATATTTTTGATACGCAGTGGAATGATAATGTTAAAACACGCGTGATGCAAGACGACGGTAGCTATCAAAAAGTAGATCGCCGTGGTTCGACCACCGCATTGGATGCGCAAATGAGTTTTGTGGAAGCTGCAGCGATGCAAGTCAAAGCCCAAGCAAAAGCGGCAGCAAAAGAAGCCCAACGGGAGCAATTTATGCCGTTGAATAATCCATTTGATGATGCGAATAAACCCACAAATACCCAAGAATAATTGCACGACGGAAAGGAATTTGTATGAAAAAATTTGCAGTGATTGATTTAGGCTCCAACTCAGCCCGGATGACCGTTAGTGAAATTCATCCAGATGGTTCATATATTGTTTTGGAACGCATGCAAGAAATGGTACGTTTATCACAAGATATGGGGGCGGAGAAAATTCTCCAAAAACCAGAAATCGAACGAACTTTAGTTGCTTTGGAAAAATTCCAAGGAGCATTAGAAAAGTACGAGGATATCACAGTACGCGCGGTTGCAACTGCGGCTGTGCGACAAGCTAGCAATCAGGCCGATTTCTTGGCACATGTTAAGAAAAAAACGGATTTGGACCTCGAAGTTTTAACTGGTGAAGAAGAAGCCCATTACGATTTTCTCGGGGTTACCAATACTTTGAAAGCCAAAAATGTGGTGATTCTCGATACCGGTGGGGCGTCTTCAGAACTAATCTTAGTGCAAGGAAAACAAGCGCTCCATGAGGTGAGCTTGCCTATTGGTGCCGTGAATTTGACGGAAATGTACCTTGAAAAAGATAAAGTGTCCGCCAAATCACTCTTCACCGCATTTACGGCCGTTGATGAATTATTCAACAGCATTTCATGGCTGCATGACGCCAACGAGTTACCAATGATTGTGTTGGGTGGCTCAAATCGGACTTTAGGTAAAATGTCACGGCGCAAAAACAAAGTTCAAGATACACCGCTTCATGGCTATCGGATTAGTAATACGGAAGCCTTTGAACTCTATGAAGATGTGCTAGGCAAGGACTTAGAAGATCGAAAAAAAATCCCCGGTTTGTCCAAAGAACGGGGCGATATTATTATTGGTGGCTTAACGCCATTGATGTTGCTTTTACGTTATTTGGATTCAGATCGGGTGACATTTTCACAAGCGGGGATTCGTGAAGGGATTTTGTTTGAACATATTCAAACGACGACTGGTGAATCAGTGGTTGAACCAGAACCAGCGGCGATGACCGTTGATGCTGAAGATTAGGGTTAAATTCTTGCATTAATGCACTAAAAGTTCTAAAGTATGGTTAGTGAATTAATAAGGTTGTCCGTGAATAACCTTGCATTTAGGGAGAGTAAACTAATCATGAAAAAAGATTCAATTTGGTTAAACATTGTATTGGGTGCTTGTTTGTTGTTTTGGGTCTTTGATGTCTTTGAAGCAATTATTTACAATCACTAACAAAAAATATTAATCAAGAATCATGTACGAAGGCAACCGCAGTTTTGGTGGGTTGCTTTTTTTGCCCCATTTCGTCTGACGTGGAATTTATAAAATGCGATGAGATGTATGATTACCGCTAAACTTGCAGCGACAAGGATTACGGCATATTACTAGTCAGAATGCCTCGTAGTGGGAATCAATCTGAAACACATATCAAAATTCCACGCTAGAAAAAATTTAGTTAAATTAGCAAGCAATTATCGTCAGGCCGCAACGCAATAAAAAGTCAACATTTGAGACTTTTAGCTACGCTTTTTTGCATTGAGGTGTTAGTATAGCTATTGTTATAGAAACATTACTAATATATTTTCGGGGGAATTAAACGTGAAGCAACAAGCTATCAAGAAAATTGTGATCGCCGCCACGGCAATTTTGACGTTAGGCGCAACGATTTCAAGTGTGTCTGCCAGTACCATCGCGTCAACTGGCACAAGTTCAAAAACGGCAACTGCCAAGGGCTGGTCATTTGGCGTAAAAGCGCAGCCACGGATTACGGAAATGAGTAAGTACGTGCAAGTTTTGGCGCACCAAATCAAAAGGTATAATCAAGTTGCACCGAAAATGTGGCCAAATAATAAGGAAATCAACCAATATGCGCTACTCAATGATGTTGAAGATCACCGCGCCTGGTTAATTACACCGACTGGTCAAGTTACCCAGTTAACCCGGCAACAATTATTAGCGTTTAAGTTGCCATTCCTAGACACTAACATTCCAGCCGCCGTTGCCGCCCAGATTCCCGCCAAAGAATTAGCGATGATGAAAAACATGCCATTAAAGCAAAGCGGGTACTGGTCACAATTTAAAATGAAGTACGCCGGTAAGCATATTTCGGGTGGTTACTTTAATGTCAGCAACAAAGAACTAAAAAACACGAATAACTATAAGCGCTACCCACATTTGGGCACTTACGATGTGTTCATTACGTACGCCCATGAAATGTTCCACTCGATTACACAAGCGAATTGGAAAACACCGAAGCACCAAGTGAATGTACAAGGTAGCGAACGCATGAAGGATACCAAAGCGCGCGCCAAAACATTGCAATTGGTTGACCAATTACGGCAGGCAGTTGTGGATGGTAAAAAATCCAGTTTACTTGCCGCTTTAGCAACCTACAAGGATTATAAAAAAGAATTTCCGAGTGATTACAAAGCTGGTTTTATGTATAATCGCGCGGAAGGAACTGCGTATTACTATGAATTACACACTTCATTAATGTCTGCATATCCAAACAAAATTCACAATAGTAAAGATGTTACGCGCGCTTTGAAAACGATTCTCAAGCAATACCGGTTAGATTACTTGGATACCGGTGCGGTTGCCGGGTCATATAATATCGGTGCTTTTGCGGGGATTTTGTTGGATCAACAAGCAAAACAGCAACACATTAGTCCAAACATTTGGAAAGAATATATGGGTAAACATGCACACACCAACCCGATTGATTACTTAGCAAAGCACACGCATGCTAAATTACCCAAACCTAAAAAGACGATGTCTGTTAAACAATACAAAGCACTCCAAAAAAAGATTTACGCTTATAAGCATTTAAAAGGTTAATTATGATAGTCTGGCCGATTGATTGGTCAGGCTATTTTCGTATTTAATCTGCGTTCTACGTGATATAATTGTAATAAATATGTCATGCAGAAAAGGGGATTTCACACTTGAAAGAAAAAATTTTCAAAATTGAAAATGCCGAACAACAAACGGGTTTACTCGGTGCGCAAGACAATTACTTAGACTTGCTTGAAGAAGGTATGGATGTAAATTTACGTGCATTTGGCGATGAAATTAAGATAAATGGTGAAGATGAAAAAGTTGATGACACCATGGAAATTTTGCGCCAATTAACACACTTGATTAAAACTGGAATTCGGATTAACTCAACTGATATCGTTAGCGCAATGAAGATGGCCGAACGTGGGACCTTAGAGTATTTCCAAGATTTGTATTCAGAAACGTTATTGCGCGATTTTAAGGGTCATGCAATTCGGGTTAAAAACTACGGCCAACGGCAATATACTCATGCCATCCGCAACAATGATATTACGTTTGGTATCGGACCAGCTGGAACGGGGAAGACGTACCTCGCAGTTGTAATGGCAGTTGCGGCGTTGAAACGTGGTGACGTCGAACGAATTATCATTACACGACCAGCCGTTGAAGCCGGTGAATCACTGGGATTTTTGCCTGGTGATTTGAAGGAAAAAGTTGATCCATACTTGCGCCCAATCTATGATGCTTTGCACGCGGTCTTGGGTAAGGAGCATACTGAGCGGTTAATGGATCGCGGTACGATTGAAATTGCACCGCTTGCCTACATGCGGGGGCGGACGTTAGATGGAGCGTTCATCATTTTGGATGAAGCGCAAAATACGACAGTCATGCAGATGAAGATGTTCCTAACACGACTCGGTTTTGGCTCAAAAATGGTTGTGAATGGAGATGTCTCGCAAATCGACTTGCCCCGGAATGCTAAATCAGGGCTTAAGCAAGCACAACTGGTCCTTAAGGATGTCAAGCACATTGAATTCATTGAATTTGCAGCTGAAGACGTTGTGCGACACCCCGTAGTTGGTTTGATTATTAATGCTTATGATAAATTTGAAGCAGAAGAAAAAGGAAGTAAATAATGGATTTAGCGTTAATTGATAACACCAAAGAACATGTTAGTGATGAACACCAACAACTAGTCCATGATGTTTTAGAATTTGCGGGTAATTACATTAAGCTACCTGAAGATACCGAAATGTCAGTCACATTCATGAATAATGATGAAATCCAAAAGTATAATCGCGATTACCGTGGTGTCGATAAGCCAACGGACGTAATCAGTTTTGCCATTGAAGAAGAAGATGATGATGATTTTGCCTTAATCATGGATGAAGAAATGCTTGAAGACCTCGGCAAAAACATTGGTGATATCTTGATTTCAATGGATAAGGTTGCGGAACAAGCTGAGTTTTTAGGGCATAGTTTTGAACGAGAACTCGGATTCTTGGCAGTCCATGGTATGCTGCATTTGAACGGCTATGACCACATGGAAGCTAGTGAAGAAAAAGAAATGTTCACCTTACAAAAGGATATTCTTGATGCGTTTGGGTTGGCTCGATAAACGGCTTGCGTCATATAAGACGCAAACGAAGAAGAACCGGCACTTCCTTCAGTCGCTTGGTCATGCACTGGATGGGGCGTTATTAGTAGTCAAAAATGAACGCAATATGCGGTTTCACATTTTGATGAGTGTAGTAACAATTGGATTAGGGCTCTATCTTGGCATTGGCCGGGCGGATTGGTTGTGGATTGCTGTGGCGATTACCTCGGTGATTACTGCCGAGTTCTTGAACACAATCGTTGAGGCGCTAGTCGATTTAACAATCGGTAGTCGCTATGATGCAATGGCCAAAACTGCCAAAGACGTGGCAGCAGGTAGCACACTGCTTGCCGCTGGTTTTGCGGTGGTGATTGGGATTTTGATTTTTGAACCATACGTACGCTATTGGATTCAAACACACTAAATAATTGGGTTTCGCGATTACTAACGAAGTAGTTGCGAAGCCTTTTTTTTGCAAGAAAATTAGGCTCCTTTTCGTCTGACGTGGGATTGAATAAACTTGGCCACTGCGTGCCACTAAATTACTTGGTGCACCACGCTAGAATAAATAGAAACAAAAATTAGATAGGCGAGAGTGGTATGCATTTAGGACAGTTTGGTGTCCAGGCTGGTTCCAGACACGTAGTGGGAATCAATCTGAGACACATATCCAAATTCCATGCTAGAAAAATTTTAGCTCTAATCTTTGCGGGTCTGGAATCATAAGTGATTCTAGGCCTTTTTATACGTTGAATTTTAACATATACAGCACCAAAATGTATAAGTATGCAAAAACGTTGCATGACGCTTAAAATGGCAGTATGCTGTGAACATTGAAAAATAATTAGAAAATTTATTAATGTAAATAGTGAGGATATTGAGATGGAAAAAATCGTTTTAGCGTACTCCGGGGGGTTAGATACTTCAGTTGCAATACCATGGTTAATCGAAAAAGGTTACGACGTGATTGCCGTAGTGTTAGATGTTGGTCAATCCGGTAAGGACATGGACATGATTCAGCAGAAGGCGTCCCAAGTTGGTGCGGTACAATCCATTGTGATTGATGCCCAGCAAGAATTTGCGGAGTCGTACGTTGCACCAGTTATTAAAGCAAATGCGATGTATGAAGGTGAATATCCCCTCGTTTCAGCATTGTCGCGACCTTTGATTATCGAGAAACTGGTTAAAATCGCTCACGAAAATGCCGCCACCGCAATCGCCCACGGTTCAACCGGCAAAGGCAATGATCAAGTGCGGTTTGAAGCGGCAATTCATGCGTTAGATGCAACGATGAAAATCGAAGCACCAATTCGTGATTTTCACTGGTCGCGGGAGGAAGAAATTGATTATGCGTTGGCCCACAATGTCCCAGTGCCAATTGGGAAAGCGAGCCCATATTCAATTGACGAAAATCTGTGGGGCCGGGCAAATGAAGCGGGGATTTTGGAGAATCCGTGGAACCAAGCGCCAGCAGATGCATATGCTTTAACTGTCGCTGCTGAGGAAGCACCAGATAATCCACTATTTATTGATGTTACATTTAAACAGGGACTACCGGTGGCGCTGAATGACACCAAGATGGAATTAGCAGATTTGATTCATGAATTGAACGAGGTTGCTGGTGCGCATGGAATCGGGCGGATTGATCATATTGAAAATCGGCTGGTAGGGATTAAATCCCGCGAAATTTATGAAGCGCCCGCTGCAGCCGTGTTAATGACGGCGCATAAAGACTTGGAAGATTTAACATTAGAACGGGACGTCGCACATTTTAAGCCAATCGTTGAGCAGCAGTTAGCAAACTTAATCTACAATGCGCTGTGGATTTCACCTTTATTTGACGCATTACTGAGCTTTATTGATGAAACACAAAAAGTCGTTAATGGTGTTGTGAAAATGAAATTATTCAAAGGCCAAGCAATTGCGGTTGCACGTAAGTCTGATACAAATTCGTTGTATGATGAGAACCTCGCAACGTATACGAGTGCTGACAGTTTTGATCAGGAAGCCGCCCAAGGATTTATCAAAATGTGGACGTTACCAGGAACCGTCTATGAACAAGTTAACCACGTGCATAGTGAAGCAAATTTAAGTAAACTCAAAGATTAATGTATCATACATCAGCGAAAGGGGAACACGATGTCAGATAAACTATGGGGTGGACGTTTTACCACCAAAGCTGCCGAGTGGGTTGATGAATTTGGTGCATCTATTACTGTGGATCAACAGATGGCGGCCGAGGATTTACAAGGTTCACTTGCGCATGTCAAAATGTTAGCAAAACAAGGTATTATTAGTGAAAATGACGGTCAAAAAATCGCCGCTGGTTTAATAGATTTACAAGCGCAATTAGCAGCCGGAAAGCTGGAATTTACCGTTGCAAATGAAGATATACATCTCAATCTTGAGGCGATGCTCACGGCAAATATTGGCCCGGTAGCGGGAAAATTACACACCGCCCGATCACGAAATGACCAAGTGGCGACGGATTTTCATTTGTGGCTCAAGCATCGGTTGCCCCACGTTTTGGAAGCAGTGAGTGAGTTGCAACTGACAATAGTTAATCTAGCCGATGAGCATGCCGGTACGATTATGGCAGGGTATACGCATATGCAACATGCCCAGCCAATCACATACGGCCATTATCTATTAGCATACTTTGAGATGTTGCAACGTGATTATGAGCGGTTTGAATTTAATCAAAAGCATACGGATATTTTGCCATTAGGGGCAGCAGCACTCGCTGGCACAACTTTTCCAATTGATCGTGAATTTGTTGCCGCAGAATTGGGGTTTGAACAGATATATCATAATAGTTTGGACGCCGTGGCCGATCGTGATTTTGCGCTAGAATTCTTGAGTAATGCCGCAATTTTGATGATGCATCTGTCACGGATGGCCGAAGAATTAATTCTCTGGTCGACGTATGAGTTCAACTATATTGAATTGAGCGATGCCTTTTCTACCGGTTCATCAATCATGCCCCAGAAGAAAAATGCGGACTTTGCAGAATTAATCCGCGGGAAAACTGGGCGGACATACGGTGCACTAATGGCTTTATTGACCACCATGAAGTCGTTGCCCTTAGCCTACAATAAGGATATGCAAGAAGATAAGGAGCAAGTTTTCGCCGTAACGGATACTATCTTGGCTTCATTGAAAGTATTTACTGGTATGCTCCAAGGCCTGACAGTGCATAAAGAACGGATGCGAGCCTCGACAGAACGCGATTTCTCAAATGCAACTGAACTAGCTGATTATCTAGCAAACAAAGGCGTGCCATTTCGTGAAGCGCATGCAATTGTTGGCGAACTAGTATTAACTGGCTTACAAACGAATACGACTTTACAAGATATGCCCTTAGCTCAATTACAGCAAGCTTCACCACAAATTGAAGTTGACGTGTACGAAGATTTACAAGCGGATGTTGCAGTCAATCGACGGACTTCATTAGGCGGGACGGCGGTCGTGAATGTTAAAAATGAAGTCGCACGGGCAAAGCATATTTTGGAGCAACGCTAACGAGCGCATTTATTTGAGCGTAGGAATGTTAAAAATAACCGTGATAATCAAAACGCATTGCAAGTGACTTACTAATTAACGCGATATAGACAAATATCAACATTCAACGGCTAGTTCGTGTTACAATCCTTATTGGCACTGATTTGGTGTCATACACTTACGTAGTTGTCCGTCTAATTGAGGCGGGGATGAAAGGATTATTATATTAATGAGTAAAGATGGATTTAAGTCAGGTTTCGTAGCGATTGTTGGTCGTCCAAACGTTGGTAAGTCAACTTTGATGAACCATATTGTTGGTGAAAAAATCGCCATCATGTCAAACAAAGCCCAAACAACGCGGAACAAGATTCAAGGGATCTACACGACGGATGAAGAACAGATTGTCTTCATTGATACACCAGGGATTCACAAGCCACAAAACAGCTTGGGTGATTTCATGGTTAAGTCAGCACTTTCTGCCTTACACGAAGCTGACGCAATTTGGTTTGTTGTCAATGCGGATGAAGAACGCGGGCGTGGGGATGATTTCATCATTGAACGTTTGAAGGATGTTAAGACAACCCCAGTTTACTTAGTGATTAACAAGATTGATTTGGTCCACCCAAATGAATTGTTAGACATTATCGCAACTTACCAAGGTATCGAAGGTATGGAATGGGCCGAAGTATTCCCAATTTCTGCTAAAACTGGTGCCAACGTGCAAGAATTGATTGATAACGTCGCTGGTAAGTTGGAAGCTGGTCCCCAATATTTCCCAGCTGACCAAATTACTGATCACCCAGAACGTTTTGTTATTGGTGAATTAATTCGTGAAAAGGTGCTCCAATTAACTTCTCAAGAAGTACCACACTCAGTGGCTGTCGTGATTGAAAAGATTGAACGCGAATCTGACGAAAAGATTCAAATTCAAGCAACTATCGTGGTTGACCGTCCTGGCCAAAAGAGCATCATTATCGGTAAGCAAGGTGCCGTCATCAAGCAAATCGGTATTCGTGCTCGTAAAGACATCGAACGTCTACTCGGTGACCGTGTGAACTTGACAACATGGGTTAAAGTCGAAGAACGTTGGCGTGATAAGCCCCAAGCACTGCAAAGCTACGGTTATTCAGCCGAAGATTATTAAACACAGCAAAAAGGGGCTCTGTGTCAAATTCTGTTGGTAGGACTATTTTGGAACTAGAATCTTAATGGATTCTGGTTCCTTTTTTGTTTATTTTGCGAGGATGGAACGGAGTGACATATGAGCCAAATAAATGGAGATTGGGACATCTTAAAAAATCTGACGGATTCGCCAGAGTAAGTGAGCCATATTTTTGTAACCACACGAGTTACGTTTAAGCTGTTTGATTTTGTGGTTCATACCTTCAACGCGTCCATTTGAATAGTTCGAGGTGATGCTGTTTTGAATTCCCTTATAATTCTTGGCGAAAGTCGAAATTGCGCTGTCCATATCGTTTCCCATAATCGTGTAATGAGTGATGATGTCTTCGAAACCTGATAAATCTTTGTTATGCATTGCTTTCATAATTTCCTGATATGCAGTCCAAACCTGACCAAATTCAGGATATTCGTCGAAGACGATGCCAATCGCTTGTTCTTGTGTTAGATATTCATTAATTCCACGCATGTAATAAGGTTTCGTTTTTTCGAGATCCTCATACATCATGTGGAAGATTTTCCATTGACTCTTCATGATTTTATAGGCTCGATTATTTTGTTTATCATCAATGCGTTTTTGAATGTTCTTACGAACACTATCCAAGGCGTTACCGATACGCTGAGCGATATGGAAGCCGTCGATAATGATTTCTGCGTTCGGAAATAAGAACTTAATGAAACTGGCGTATTGAGCGTTCATATCCATGACAACGTGCTTAACACGCTTCCGATTAGCTAGTGAAAATCCAAGAAAATATTGTTTGATTGTTTTGGTTAGTCGATTGGGCAGTACTTCAAATTGCTTGATTGAAGTGGCATCACACCAAATAAAGCTAAACTGATCATTGGCTGAGCGGAACTCATCCATGGAAATAGCTTCGGGTAATTGTTGTTTAAAATTGTATTGATACTTGTATTGTCCGCCTTCGTATATTGCGTCATATTCGATTCGTTGTACAGAATTAGGTGAGATATGAAGGTGCTTAGCTACAGTTTTTTCTGTCATCATATCTTCGTTTAGATTCTGTTTTACGATTACTTTCGTGTTTCGTGAAATTTGGCAGTTCTTTTCGAAGTCGGATGACGCTGCTGTAAATGTATTACCACAATTCTTACAGTGAAACGTTTGTTTTACGCAGCGCTAGCGCACATCCCACAAGCTCGTGCCAGTGAGTCGCATCTCGGTTGAAGTCCACCCCCAGTGCTCGACGCAATCACGAAAACCACAGTCACTGCATCGGCTAACGGAATAGGTTAAATTAGCGGTATAAATTAAGCATTTATGTCGCTTGTCTCCGCGACCACGATAATCAAAATAGTTCCATTCTCCTGCTTCATTGTCGGTAAAATGGATGTTTTTATCTTTTAAATTTAACTCACGTAAGATACAATTGTCTTGGGACATAATAAATAACCTCGCATACTTTTTGATTTTTGTCGGTTGGAACGTGGTGATGGACATTTAATATGTCCTTTTTGTTTTGTACATAATTATCTATTCTAGGCTCATCTGTCGCTTTGCTCCACCCTCGCGAAGAACATAAAAAACTGCTGACGGATTTCTCCACCAACAGTAAAAAGTATAGAGCCCAAAAAGGCCAGCGAGATTAATCTCGGTGGCCTTTTGTTAGTTGTTTTTGCGATAAGTTACGGTCAGTTCCCAGATACCGTTATCAAATGTGGTTGCAATTGGTTTGGAACCGAATAATGAATAATCGTTTGAGACAAGCCAATCATCAACTTTGTTAATTAGGGCAAGCCGATTGTGACCGGCAAAGATTTGTGTTTGCATATGCATCACGCTTTCTATTATTCTTTTTTCGAGATAATAATACTCCTAAATTAAACTACTTGCAATAGTTTAAGATCACTGGAAATAGCCACTGTCTGAGCAAAATATGCCTAATTTATTAGCGCTGTGTTAGGTACGTAGAGGAAGTTAAGAATTTTTTCTTCCTATTATATGGCCACAGTAATTAAGAATGCCGATGGAACAATCACGTAACTACGGTCATTAATACTATTGCGGACCCAACAACTATTTCAAATAAACGCCCAAATTACTGTCGTTATCAGTAATTTGGGCGTTTTTTGGACGGCTATTTTTAGTGTTTGCTTGATTTAGTTCATTAATAACTAACAAATAGATAATTAACGGCAAAATGTGGTTTTTAACGTAGGTGAAGTTGTTTATGATAATTCACAGAATCAGCAAAAAAGCACAAAATTTATTAGTTACAATGGAGATATCGAAATTTATGTAAATAATTTAATTGAAAGGAGCCGAAAATGAAAAAAATCTTTGCAATGCTAATACTTGTGATCACGATGGTGGTTTGCTTTGAACCGGTTATGACGTATTTTCATTCAAATAGTGACTCCAATAAACATGTGAAGGTCGCGGCCGATGATGTTAAAATTTTAGACTTCACAATCCATAAAACAGAACAGGATAATGGGGCCGCCAAATATACAATCATTGATCCGGTGATTACCGATGAACTTGAACATATTGGTTCAATCACAATTGAATTTCCCAAGGAATTGACCCTTGTACCGGCGACACTACCAGCCGGCTGGAAGTCACAGACGCAAGGCGGGAATGTTTATAACTATATTAATACCGCCAATGGGACTGCTAATAACCAAGCCGAAGTTAAAAACTTTTTAAGTGCGCTGGCGTTTACGTCCAAACAAACCGTGGGTGGTGACATTAAAATCACGTTGGAAGGTGGCAAGATTGCGACGTGGGTCGATGGCGAGGGTAACAAGCACTATTACGAATTCGTCGAAGCCCAAGGTAGCGGTAAAGCGGTCACGTGGCTCCAAGCTTATAACTTAGCTAAGCAAATGGAATACCGCGGCTTGCAAGGTTACCTAGCAACGATTACTTCAACAGAAGAGCATCAATTCATTTTTGATTCAATCGCGACTAATCCCGGTTGGCTAGGTGGAACACGAATGCGTAAGCTCACAGCCAATGGTCCCCAAAAAATTGTCGATGACCAACAACTTACTGAAGCAAAATCGAACGGAACGGACATCCGTGAGGCATTATATTATGGAAATAAGTTAAGTACTAACTATGGTGTGTTTACTTGGGCGAATACCGATAGTGCGGCCTCCAAAGCGCAAACTACTTGGTATTGGGCGGATGGTCCTGAAGCTGGTCAAGATTTCCTATCACGACCAACATATCAGTTATATACCGATGACCGCATCGCTGGGACCGAAGCCACGTTGGCCTATAATAACAAAAACCAAACCCAGCAAATTTTCCGGGGTGCCAATACACTAGGTGACGGTTACAATGCCTGGGCGCGTGATGATAATGAACCAAATAACTATCACAAAAACAACGATCGGACTTCGCCAAACGGAAGCCTAGTCAGTATTCCCAATTTCAGTGGTGATACGGGAACCAATACTTCATACGATGGTGAATATGTGTTGCAGTTTGGTAAGTTAAGTACGGGGAATACTAAGGTACCACGGCCGGCTTGGAATGATCGGCCGCAGTGGAGTTACGATACTACGTATAATCAAGGTTACTATGTTGAATTTTCTGAGTACAACAACCAAAAAGCCGAAGAAACCCAAGCGGTTAAAGAAGTGCCGCTGCAACCATACATTCGCTTGAAGTATCTGGATGTTTTTGGTCAATCATTAGGTAAAGATGATGTCTTGCTATTAAATGATGATGATATCGATATCGAGCTAAATGATGAGTTTAAATTTTTGCCTGAGCACTTGTATCGAACGGATAACAAAGGTAAAGAAATTAAGTTTACGATTGATAAAATTATTTCTAGTAACCAAAATGATGTCTTAAAAACCGCCAATGATAAAATTACGGAGCTGTTTTTAGCCTTTTCTGGTCAGGACCAATACAAGCGGACCGTTGAAATTATTTATAACCCGCCGACTGACTTGGCATATCAATATATGTTCAATCCAAAAGGTGGTGAATTTGCCAAAGATAGCTTGAAGTATGTTGGTAACGATAAAGTCGCGCCAGTTATGTATGGGCAGATGCTATCGGGCGCAACTGATATTACTTTCCCGACAGTGACTAGACCAGGATATGAATTTAAAGGTTGGCACGATACTAAGTCAAAAACCGCTGATAGCATCTATGTTAAACCCGCCCAGTATTTATTACTTGGCGACACTTGTTTAGAAGCAATCTGGGAAAAAGTTTACTATACGGTCACATTTGCTTCCGATAATGATAGTACAGTAAAAATTGGTGATAACCGGAATGCGACACCTAGTTCGGTTGCTACAAGTCAGGTAGAATACGGCACCCTTGCAGAAACTGTGCGGGCTGCCAAGAGTACACATGCTTGGAAAAGTAAAAACGCCACTTATGAAACTGGGTGGTACTACAAAGACGGTGATCGCAATGTACCAGTTGATTTAACGAGTTATCAAGTGACCCATGACGTGACATTCTACCCAATCTTCACTGAAAGTGCCATGACGGTGCACATTAATTACGATGCGAATGGTGGTGAATTTGCAGCGAGCGTTGGGGCACCGGCACCAGTTAAGGGTGTGCGCACTTATGAATATGCGTACAAGGGTAAATTATTAGCTTATGATAAGGCGCAAAACCCAACTAGACCGGGATATACATTTACCGGATGGTTTGATAGTGCTGGCAAGCGAATTAATTTTGCGGATGCGAAGTACCAAACATTGATAGCTGACTACACATTCTATGCCGGCTGGGAACCACAGCTGGTACTGCCATTTACGGGTGAAGCGCCTAATCATAAACGTTTACTGGCCGTGGCAATCGGTAGCAGTATTGCCATGCTAGCAATCATCGGTTTATGGATACGTAAACAAAAATCAGTGTAAGGTGAGTAACGAGTAAATCAAAGTTGATTTAGCCATTTATAGGCATAAGCGGTTACATTTTCAAAAAAATTTGAGGTGAAGACAAATGGAAAAAACAAAGAAAAAAATAAATAAATTAATGACAATGGTATTTGCCACATTGTTATTCTTGAGTGGCGCGGCGACGTCGTTAATTGGCATCAGCACGATTCACGCTGATGATACCGGTTCAATTACAATTCATAAGCACGAAGCTGGTGGTATAGGTGAGGCCGGTGATGGGCAAGAACTTGATGCTGCAGAAGTAGCCCAAATGGGTAATCCAATTGCTGATGTGCCATACTTCGTGTATGAAATTTCAAGTAACTTAACGGCTGAGCAATTAAGCGATTTAAATGGTGCATTAGAAGATCCTGCGATTGTCAAAGCTTTGCATGATTTGACAAAAACTAATGAAACACTAACTGTCGATGATTTGAAAATCAATCTTGCAAAAGTTAGCCCAGCTAACATAGCTGATAGTATGACAGATGAAAATGGTAATTTGACGATTGATGAGTTGGCGTTAGATAAGTACTACATTGTGATTGAGCAAGCAGCGCGACACGTAAGCTTACCACAATCTGCGCCATTCGTAGTTCGGGTACCAACCAATATTACTAATGATGGGCAAACACAAGAAATTAAAGATATTCACGTGTACCCCAAGGGGCTCGTACTTTCATTTGCGCCCCAAAAGCGGGTTGGTGAAATGCAAATGGTTAGCGAGGCTGGTGGTGGTCTATACGAACTTTTTGGTGCAACTGAAGGTGGTATCGGGGTCGGTGGCTCAAATTTTTATACAATGAGTTTGCAAATAAGCCCAGGTTATGTTGATGCAAATATTCCCAATGCCAAGATTGAAATTTCCGACATTTTCCCCGAGGCATTACAATTAAAAAATCCGGCAACGGACTTAGATAAGTTAGTTGCAGTTTACGGCAATCCGCACATGTTTGGGGATATGTCACAAAAAATTGATGCCGATGAAATTGCCAAGTATTTTGAATTTTCATATGTTAAAAACGGCGATGGTCGGAATGAATTAAAGGTAACTATTCAAAATATTTCAGGGGATCCGGGTGATCAAGCGGAGCTTAACGAATTTTTAGATACTTATAATCGTCTGTATTTCAGTTTTGAAGTTGAGAATACTAGTACGGATGGCTACCAAACATTCCCCAATGATATTGAAGTTAACTACTGGCGTGATGCAAGTATACCAGACGATGTGACGATTAATGAAAAAACGGTTGAAGAAGCCACAATGCATACTGGTGGGTTTAAATACACTAAGATGACGGATGATTCTGACCAATTACCTGGTGCAACTTTCCGGGTTGGGGTTAAAGTGAATGGCGATATTCAATATGTCAAAGTAATCAAAAATGATGAAGGTACGATTACGAAAGTTCTTTTACCTGGTGATGATGGGTATGATGACGCTACTGAATATTATGAAGCAGTGTCTTCAGCTGATGAAGATAAGCGTGGGGTAGTTGAATTTAACAGCTTGCCTGTTTATGAAAAATACAAATACGTTGCGCCAAGCGGTTCAGACGTTGATACGACCCCAGACGAAGATGACCCAGATGGCGATATCGAGAGTGCCCAGAATGAAAATCTGACACCTACTAAAATGAAATACTTTGTTGTGGAAATGTCAGCACCGGCTGGTTATGAAAAATTGACGGAACCACGTGCGGTACAACCAGATGAACTTTCATCAACTGAAAAAACTGATGAATATTCAACCATTGTTAACGTTAAAAAGTTCACCCTTCCATTCACTGGGATTGCTGGATGGTGGCTTTTCCTCCTTGGTTTTGTCGTGGTTGGGATGGCAGGATTCTTGCTAATTCGTAATCAACGCAAAGCTAAGGCCCGTGTTTAGTTAACAAAAATCATGAAACAGCGTATTGTAAATGGATCGTTGATTTTGATGCTCTTACTTGGTTTAGCAATCCTGCTTTATCCGTTTGTTGGTGATTCAATTGCCAACTTCCGGAATAAATATGAGGTGCAGCAGTATCAGAAATCAGTCAAGTTTTTAAAATCCGCAAGTGCTGAAAAAAATTGGCGCGAAGCACGGAAATACAACGCGGTTTTGTATCAGCAACGGCATGGCATTGCCGTTAAACAACCCGTGCCATATGCCGACATTTTGAGCTTTAATAAAATTATGGCAATCTTGACAATTCCTAAAATTGGCATTAAAGACGAACCGATTTACCATGGGGTTAGCATGCAAGTGTTAGCACGTGGGTTGGGACACATGGCGCAAACATCAATTCCGATTGGCGGGAAATCAACCCACGCTGCCATTTCGGGTCATAGTAGTGCTTCCGATGAGAAAGTGTTTGCGAAACTCGAGCAGTTAAAATATGGTGATAATTTCTATATTGGGATTCTGGGTAAAACGCATAAATATCGGGTGAATCAAATCCGGTCAGTGCTACCCAATGATGTTAAAAATCTTGAAATTCAAAAAGATAAAGACTACGTGACGCTAATTACTTGTACGCCGATTGGGGTGAATAGTCATCGTCTATTGATTCGCGGTGAGCGCGTACCGATGGATGGCATGGAAAAAAGTAAATTTAGACCAACCATCCTGGCAATCATCGCGGCAGTGGCTTTGCTGTTAGTTGTGATATTGCTACTATATCTGTGGTGGAAAAGAAGAAAGGGGCGTGAGGCGCATGAAAATATTAAAAATAGCATTTAGTGTTGTCCTTGCGGCTACTTTTGGATTTCTAAGTGCAGTCATCCAGGCTGAGGCGAGTAATGAACCTCGGATTACAATTACCAAGTTTCAATATGATCAAAACGATAAGCCAAAGCATAATTTAATCGAAACTGGTAAATTAGCCAACACCGAACATTTAGTACCAATGGCCGGCATAACTTATCGGGTCACGGAATTGAAAGATGGGCAGAAAACGAGTCATGTCTGGGAACGAGCGACTAATGCCAGTGGTGTTGTTGATCTGACCCAAGCAGATGGGCTGGTCCGCGGCGATTATTTGGTGGAGGAATTACCGAATTCGCGGATTAAAGTTGGCATGGAGCCCCTCACGATTAGTTTGCCGTTTCACATTGTGAACATCGCCGGGGAATTCTGGTGGATGCATATCTATCCAAAAAGTATTAGTCCAGTGACCAAACCAGATGTTAAACCGACTGGGTCGGACGAGCCAAGCGTTAATCCGTTACCAAATACCGATGATGAGCTGGTTAAGGCCGGCGAAATCAAAATTTTGAAAACCGATCGCGTTTCTAAGCAGCCCTTGAAGGGGGTTGAGTTTAAACTTGCAACCAGCTTGAAAAATCTGCATCAAGGTAAATACTACCAAGTAAACGGCCACGACTATACTTTGAAAACGAACGGCAAAGGTCGGCTAGTTTTCAAAAAATTACCAGTGGGCACATATTATGTCAAAGAAACTGCTAACTTGAAAGGTTATCATTTACTAGATGATTCCATTAAAATTACTGTGACCTCCGAAAAATGGCAACAGTCAATTAGCGTCACTAATGAAAAAACGTGGTTTCAAAAATTGATGGACGTTTTATATCCGGATACCGATGATGCGGACGGAAACGGAAACGGAAACGGAAACGGATATGGTGATTCAAAAAAGCATGGTAACAAGGGTAATCGTTCTGATTCGCAAACAACCACAAAAAATGGGAAGTCTTCATTTTTCCCACCAACGGGTGAAATTATCCGCCCAATTGCCTTTATCGTAGTTGGCGTAGGAATTGTGCTCAGCGCATACCTAGTTAGACGAAAACGGCACTAAGTTAATAAAAAGAAAAAATCGTGGATTTCATACTTAAGACGAGTTATGTCGTAAGTTTGGTTCACGATTTTTTTGATTCTATTTCGTCTGACGTGGAATTTATAAAATGTGATGAGATGTATGATACCACTGCGTGCCTGAAAATTACATTATGCCATCACGGTGACTGGTTCCAGGCACGTAGTGGGAATCAATCTGAGCCACATATCTAAATTCCAGGCTAGAAAAATTTTAGCTTTTTTATTACGATAACTTGCCCGAGGGCTGCCAATTTTGTTTAGTTGCTAAAAAATTACTACCTATGTAAAGTACGAATCTGGTAAAATATTTGAAAATAACTATGCGCAAAAGTGAATCCAGAATGAAATGATTTTTTTGACTTCGATGGCTTGACTGGATAGGCATAACGAGGAGTAAAAGATATGACGAAACAATACCTCCGGCGCGGTCGGATGACGGATTTACCAGCAATTATGGCAATTTATACAGCTGCAAAGGAATATTTGGCGGCCCAAAATATTGATCAATGGCAAGATGGTTATCCAGATGAGCAAGCGTTAATTGATGATATTGAGGCCGGTGAAAATTACGTACTAGTGATTGATGGCGTCGTTGCTGCTAGTGGGACTATTTTGACAAGTGTTGAAGAGGCCTATACGAACATCGAGGATGGTGCGTGGTTAAATGGTAAAAATGATGGGTATGCTTCATTTCATCGGACGGCAATTTCAAATGATTTTCGCGGGCAACATTTAGCCCAAACGCTGATGCAAGGATTAACGACAATCGCCCGCGAGCACGGATTTACTGACTTGCGCGTTGACACCCATCCCGATAATAAGATTATGCAACATGTTATCACAAAAGCAGGGTTCGATTATGTCGGCGTAGTGTGGTTGATTGAAAGTGGTATTCGTACCAAACGCTTGGCTTACGAAATGTTGGTCGATTAGTTATAACTCATATAGGCACGATTTTTCCTTTGTTAAATTTGAAGGCTAGAATCGTGCTTTTTTTGACGGCTTTGTGGTTTTGTAGTACTATTAGTCTAAATAATGAACTGAGAGTTCAGTAAATGAACCCAGGTAATAATAAATGGACGCGAGGTGTTGAAATGGCAAAAAAAGAAGCGCTGTTTAAATTCAATCAAATGACAATTGCTCAAGTCGCAGATACACTTTTCCGTGAGCAAGGCATTAGCAAAACGACAATGGACGAGATTGCGAAAATTGCTGGCTACAGCAAGACCACGATTTATACTTATTTTAAAAGTAAAGAGGATTTGGTTTTATATCTTGGAGTGCAAGGTTTAACTGATTTAGTTAAAGAACTTGGAGTTGCGAGCTTGGCAGGCGATAGTGTCGTTGCAACGTTGTTGAAGTCTTGGTGGATAGTTGCGGATTTCCAGAAAAATTATGATTTATACTACGATCAAATCATGACAATGCCAGCAAGTGAGGATGTGCCACAGCACAGCCAATCAACGTGGCAAACAATTAATTTGTTACAAGAAAAAATAAATCGATTGTTCCTTAACTTATTAGATAAGGGTGTTTACGAGGGTGTACTGCGCGCGGAGGTCAATAATATTGCGACGCGCCAATTTTTATGGGCGAGTTTACAAGGGATTTTGCATTACGCTGATACAAAGACCGGGCCATTACGGCTTACAAGTACGCAAAGACCTGAATTTCTGACGCAAAGTTATGATTTGCTCTTGCGGTCGATTTTGAAGTAGGTAGTGGCTTACTTCATGGTATAATGACGGTTGGATAGAAACCTGGGCTGATTTTAAAAGCCACGGGAATAATGAGGAAAATAATGTCAGATAATAAATTTAGTGAAATGGGCATCGGCAATGATATTGTCCGAGCCTTAAATGTTTTAGGTTACAAGGAACCAACTGAAGTCCAAAGCGAAGTCATTCCGCATTTGCTGGCAGGTGATGATTTACTGGTAAAGTCACAAACCGGTTCTGGTAAAACTGCTGCTTTTGGGATTCCTTTAGCACAAAAAATTGATTGGGATGAACGGGCACCACAAGCATTGATTCTGTCACCAACGCGAGAACTCGCCAGTCAAATCGGTGAAGACATGTTCAATATTGGTCGCTTTAAACGTTTGAAGGTTGAAACATTATTTGGGCATGCTTCATTTCGGGGACAAGCAACGAACTTGAAGCAACGCACACACGTTGTCGTAGCAACCCCTGGTCGATTACTCGATCACATTGATCAAAAGACAATTGATTTGAGTAAAATTAAAATGGTCATCATTGACGAAGCTGATGAAATGCTAAACATGGGTTTCATTGACCAAATCGAAGACGTGTTACGTGAGCTACCTAAGAATTTTGAACTTTCATTATTTTCAGCAACTTTCCCTGATGAAATTGTTGGCTTGGCAGAAAATTATTTGGTCAATCCCACAGAAATTGAAGTTGCTTCCCCAAGTGACGTGAAAACGCGGATTATTCAACAATACTATCGGGTCAACAAAGACGAACGGATGGCTGCGTTGAAGGATATTATGATTGTTGAAAATCCAGATACGAGCATCATTTTTGCCAACCAACGGGTCACAGTTGATGAAATTGCCACGATGCTTGCGGACCTTGGTGCCAGTGTCGAAACATTACACGGTGGTATGGAACAACGTGATCGTACCCGCGTGATGCAAGAATTTAAGCAAGGTTACTTCCGTTATTTAGTTGCCACTGATGTCGCAGCACGGGGGTTGGATATTGCTGATATTGAATTAATTGTGAATTATGATTTACCTGAAGAAGCTGAACACTATACGCACCGGATTGGTCGGACTGCGCGTGGCGATAAGAAGGGGAAAGCCATTTCACTCGTGAACCAATTCGATACGCCACGATTTGAACCAATTGATGAACAACAAGATCATCAACTGATCGAAATGAAGTTACCACGACCAATGTTAGTACAAGATCGTTTGGCATCATTTAAAGCGAAGCAAAGTCGCCAGTTAAAGATTAAAAAGACGAAAGCTATTGAGTTTAAGTCTGACATCATGAAGCTACACATAAATGCCGGTAAGAAAACCAAGATGCGCGCGGGTGATATCGTTGGGGCAATTACGAACATCGACGGTGTGGCGGGCACTGATGTGGGCGTTATTAGCATTATCGACGTGTCAACTTTTGTGGAAATTTTGAACGGTAAGGGCGCCAAAGTTTTGCGGGCCCTCCAAAATGAACCAATCAAGGGTCGAATTCGCAAAGTAAGTAAAGCTAATGAAACACAATACGAAAAAGATATAAAGAAACAAAATTAAATATGCACTGCCAAAAAGTACGATTTCCTGTGAGGGTAACCGTTTTTTTTACGTTAATGGCAGTCTGTAATTATTAATATTACATGCTAAAATGAAATCGCTTTCGTAAAGTATATGACCAAAAACCTAGCTAATGGGTCTAGTCACATGTAATCGAGTATGTAATAATAAGAAAAAGTACAAAAAGTAAAGGTAGCTTAGGTGAAAGCATGGCATACATTAAACACAAACACGTAGCATACGAATATACTTTGAAATTCATCGTTTTGATTGGCGCGGCTGTAATTCAAGCCGTCGCGCTAAATGAATTTTTAATTCCAAACGATATTTTTTCTGGTGGCTTTAACGGGATTGCGCAATTGATGTCATGGGCATCAAATGCTATTTTTCACGTGTCGCTGTCAACCGGACTATTTATCCTATTGATTAATATTCCGATTGGGATTATTGGCTTGTGGAAAATTGGTCCTCAATTTACGGTGCTGAGTTTCTTGAATTCATTACTAACATCAGTTTTGACGATGATGATTCCCGTTTCTAAAGTCGCCTCAAACTCACTATTGGCAAGTTTGTTTGGGGGTGTCTTAGTCGGTGCATCAATTGGTTTGACATTTAAATTTGGGTTCTCGACTGGTGGTATGGACATCGTGGCCATGGTCGTACAAAAGATAAATGGTAAGTCGATTGGAACAATTGCTATGTCAATTAATACGGTGATTGTAGCAATTGCCGGATTAAATATTGGCTGGAATAATGCCATGTATACGATTATCGGCATCTATGCAACATCACGGGTAATCGATATGATTCACACCCGTCACCAAAAGCTGACCGCATTTATTGTCACCGACCAAGCGGATGCGGTGATCGCGGCATTACATGCGGAATTGATTCGCGGAATTACAATTTTACCTTCACAAGGTGCATTTTCACGCCAAGAATCAAAAACCTTGATGATGGTGATTTCACGTTACGAACTTTATCAAATGGAACAAATTGTTAAAGAAGTTGATAATGACGCATTTATCAACCTGGTAAATACCGTTAACTTGTCAGGGAATTTCTGGGATGAAGATGCTCAAAACAAGATTCGTAAAACGGGCACAATTACTAGTGCTGTAAATAGTAAATAATTTATTAGGTATCGACGATTTTAGCAAATTGTTGATACCTTTTTTTGCGCCCACGAGTGATAAAAGGTATAATTATTAAATTAAAGAAAATCAAATAACGAATAAGTTGAGGTGTTATCATGCCCTTTGTGCATATTGAATTAGTTGCCGGTCGTTCACAAGATGCGATCAAAAAGATGGTGCAAGACGTTACAAATGCAGTAGTTGAAAATACTGGTGCACCAGCTGAACACGTTCACGTCATTGTTAACGAAATGGAAAAGAATCGTTACGGAGTTGCTGGTGTTTTAAAGAGCGACGAAGACTAGTTGGCTATGCTTGCATGGCTTTTGGCGTGACGGTTGAACCCGCCGCGCTTTTTTCATACATATCATATTAAGAAAAGGAACTTTCACTATGTCAGATGAACAATACATCATGTCGATTGATCAGGGGACGACCAGTACTCGTGCCATTATTTTTAACCACGATGGTGAGATTGTGCAACAAGCACAACATGAATTCCCGCAAATATTTCCAAAACCAGGGTGGGTTGAGCACGATGCTAATACCATTTGGGAAACTGTCCAACAAGTTATTTCTGATGCGCTGATTCAATCAAATATTAAGCCTTACAAAATTGCGGGGATTGGAATTACGAATCAACGTGAAACAACGGTAATTTGGGATCGCATTACCGGCGAACCAGTCTATAATGCGATTGTTTGGCAATCAAAGCAAACTTCAGAAATTGCGAACCAATTAAAAGAAGACGGTTTGGCAGAAATGATTCATGCCAAGACTGGGTTAGTGATTGACTCTTATTTCAGCGCCACGAAAATTATGTGGATTTTGGAAAATATTGCGGGCGTTAGGGAACGGGCAGAACGTGGCGAGTTGATGTTTGGGACGATTGATACTTGGATTTTGTATAAGTTAACCAATGGTCGTGTCCATGCAACTGATTATTCTAATGCAAGTCGGACGATGCTCTACAATATCCACGAATTGAAGTGGGACACTGAAATCTTGGATTTATTGCATATTCCAGTTTCATTGTTGCCAGAAGTTAAGCCATCATCAGGTCACTTTGGGTACACGCAAGATTATGGCTTTTACGGTATCAAAGTGCCAATCACCGGGATTGCTGGTGACCAACAAGCCGCGCTGTTTGGGCAAGCCGCCTTTGAACCAGGCATGGTCAAGAACACATATGGGACCGGGGCATTTATTGTGATGAATGCGGGGACCGATCCTAAGCTTTCGGATAATGGCTTACTAACCACAATTGCTTATGGAATTGATGATAAAGTTTACTATGCACTTGAAGGTAGTATTTTTGTAGCTGGTTCTGCAATTCAATGGCTACGCGATGGAATGCATTTGGTGGAACATGCTAGTGAAACCGAAGCAATGGCTGAGGCTGCCGGCAGCTCTGACAATGTCTATGTCGTACCAGCATTTACTGGTTTGGGTGCACCATACTGGGATCAAGAAATGCGCGGAGCTGTGTTTGGGTTAACGCGGGGAACGACGCAAAATCAATTTGTGCGCGCAACCATTGAATCATTGGCTTATCAAACACGCGACGTAGTTGATACGATGGCCAAGGATACTGGCTTACCAATCAAAGCCTTAGCAGTTGATGGTGGAGCGTCTAATAATAATTACTTAATGCAATTCCAAGCAGATATTTTAGATACGACCATTCGCCGGCCAATGGTCAGTGAAACGACGGCACTAGGTGTGGCCTTTATGGCGGGACTCGCGGTTGGCTTCTGGCAAAATCAAGCTGAAGTTGAAAAGCTCTGGCAATTACGTGATGAGTTTAAAGGAACCATGGCAGCTGATGAACGTGAAGAAAAGTATGCTGGTTGGCAATTAGCGGTCAAAGCAGCGCAAGTTTTTAAAACTAACTAATAAAAAAGGTACTGAACTATAGTTCAGTACCTTTTTTGCGTATGCCAATAAGTATATTAGTAGGAATCGCGCTGACAAGTTATCGTGGCGAGAGCATTGCACTAATCAAATTTTCTAAATCGGTAACTTGCGTATGTTGGGCTTCGTCTTGCAAAACAAGTTCATGCACAATTGTCATAATCGCCCAGGCTGCCAAACGCAAATTGATGTCGTTGCGAATTTGCCCGGTTGCTTGAGCGGTTTTTAGGATGCGCTCAAGAACGAGTCGTGATTCGGCATTTTCTGCGGCAAGTTTTTCTGCGACCGCTTCATTGTACAAACTAACTGAAGTTACCACATTAAGCAGTCCAAATTCGGCTAAGTCATCGAGTTCTTGTTGAATTGTAGCTTGAATAGTTTGCCAAACTGGCATGGATGGATTCACATGGGGTAGATGGTGTTGAAAATCGCGATCCCAGATGGCTAAAAGTAAGGATGCTTTGTCTTCGAAATAACGATAAAATGTCCCAGTCGCAACATTCGCCTCAGCTGCAATCTGTTTTGCATTAATCTTCTGGTATCCGTGTTCAATGAATAAACGTTTACCGGCGTCCATTAAGGCCGTGTGCTTTAGGACTTGTTGATTGGTGGGATTATCGTTTAGCATAAGCCATTGTCTCCTTAAATTGAAAAGTTTCTTCCTATATAATAGCACATTTTAAAATCAAAATGAACTTTAGTTCACTCTCTTATTTGATGCTTCGCAAACCTTGAATGGTTCCGAATACGTAGATGAGGGTAATTTTGTCGGTTTTAAAAAAGTTCAGACGGTGCAATCGATGCCAAGTGGCAGCAAGAGGGTATAAATTATTGTCATACCGTTTGAGATTACTAAAGTGTATTTTTCTACTGTGCAGTTCAGATTGAAAAATTGTGTGTGAGGATACTGGATCAATATTAAGTTTATTGATTACAACCGACACTGCTCACTAATCACATTACGAATATTTAAGATTGACCAAAATTTCGAATAAAAGTTGTTTTCTTGTGACGGTTTGAAACACCATTGGAAAAATCTAAAATCTAAAATCTAAAATCTAAAATCTAAAATCTAAAATCTAAAATCTAAAAAATTAAATTCCAAAAACAATAAAAAATCTGACGAGAATTTGTCGGCTTTTTTTGCGATGTAAAATTGGCTGATGCAGTATTCAGAATATTGGAATTTTTTAGTCGGGCAGAAAATTATCAGAACGTATTCTTAAAAAACGAATTTATGCTTTTGAGAACGGTAATTAAATTTTTGATTTAGAAAACGACAAAGCATCGATTTTTTTTAGTGACTATAAAAATTCAAAAAGTTATAGATATAGTAAAGTTTATCAACGAATATTAAGAAGCAGTAGAAATGGGTTAATGCGATTCATTGACCACCTTAATAGACGATTTGCAAAATCATGTTCAAATTTGGCAAAACGGTGTTGCTGAGCTGTACAGTTAGCTTTCAATAGCTGTAATTAACAACTAGTCAGGAGGGGAGGGAGGAACTGGTAGCGGGGGGAGTTTCGCAAATGCCTAAAGAGCGCTTATTGGCATTCACAAATGGTTTTAGAAACATCGCTGTAACGTATGTAATATGTTTGTCACACTTCTGAACTTAATTTCGGGGGAGGGGAACCCACATTCGTCCGATAACTTAGATTTTAACGTTTATCGAACAATAATTTGTAGTGGACAAAAAGTTCTGAAATTCTTCATACTTTTTACTTGCAAAAGACAAATCTTGAATTTATAGTGTGGATATCGAGGTTGATTGACTGCGGAGTTTTTTACAGAATGGTTGAATATAAAATTCTCAGTCAATATACGTAATTTCATAATAAAAAAGTTAAATTAAGGAGAAACAACATGTTGCATTCTAAAAAGTCAAAAATTATCGCTGGTACAGTAGGTGCCGTGGGTTTAGTTGCTGCGAGTAACATGCCCTTGATTCACGCCGCTACCGTTAAGGTTCAACAAGGTGATACGGTTTGGTCAATTGCTAAGAAGTTCAATGTTGATCGCGAAACTATTGAATCAGCTAACCACATCACGACATTAAAAGATGATGTAGATATGATTTACGTTGGCCAATCTTTAAATGTTCCTGATAAAGCTGAAGCAAAAACCACTGAATCAAAGGCACCCGTTAGTCCTGCTAAGCAAGTTGCCGCAAAGCAATTAGCCAACCAATCAGGTAAGACATACACTGTCAAGGCCGGTGATACTTTTTGGGATTTAGCAATCAAGTATGGTGTTTCCGTTAATGATCTTAAGTCTGTTAACCCAGATGTTGATTTGTTGAGCATTGGCCAAAAGTTAAACTTACCAGTAGGGGCAAAAGCAGTTTCTGCTGCTCCCGTTAAGTTAACAAACACGGTGAAGAAAACTGTTGAAACACCAAAAGCAGTTCAAGTAACAAGTCCAGCTGCAACGAAGCAAGCGCCTAAACAAGTTACTTCAACTGCTTCAGCCGTAAAGACGATTGAAACGCCAAAGAAGGCCGCAACTGTGACTCCAGCACAACCAGCGAAAGTGGCAGAAACTGTTACTGAAACGCCAGCACAATCAGCCCCAGAAAACACAACTGCAACACCAAGTGCACCAGTACAATCTGAAACACCGGCACAACCAGCTAAGCCAGTACAACCAGCTAAGCCAGCACAACCAGCTAAGCCAGAAACACCGGCGCAACCAGCTAAGCCAGCGACACCAGCACAACCAGCTAAGCCAGAAACACCGGCACAACCAGCTAAGCCAGCACAGCCAGAAACACCGGCGCAACCAGCGACACCAGCACAACCGGCTAAGCCAGAAACACCGGCACAACCGGCTAAGCCAACTACACCAGCAGAACCTACTCCATCTGCACCTGTTACTGGATCTGCAGTAAGTATTGCATTGAAATTGTCACAAATGAGTATCCCTTATGTATGGGGTGGTAACACATTGCAAGGTATGGATTGTGCCGGATTGGTTCAATACGTTTACCAAAATGCCGGCATTGCATCATTGCCTAAGAACACTGTGTCACAAGAAGCTTACTTCAAGATGACAGCAGTTAAGTCGACTGCAAATGTAACCGCTACCGCACAACCTGGTGATGTTTTATTCTGGGGAACTAAGGGTGCTACTTATCACGTTGCTGTTTACATCGGTAATGGTCAGTTTGTTGCTGCACCAAAGCCTGGTGATAACGTCAAAGTACAAACTCTTTATGCAGGATTCATGCCTTCATACGTTGGTAAGTTAGCATAATTAGTACGAAAAAGTTAAGTGATTTTAATTAATCTGGTTAAATAATTTTATCAAAAAGAGTAGGTTACCATTGAGGTAGCCTACTCTTTTAATTTGTTATTTGAGATTATTTTATAAAAAGGCAAAGTAAACTGATGATTACGTTACCGCTATAACTTAAAGGTAACATATCCAAAAAGTATCTGATGAAATAAAGAAGCTTCCGAAATTGTATATAACAATATCGAGAGCTTCTTTGTTAATTTAAGGTGCGCGGTTGAGGTTATTGCTAACTACAAGCTTATTTCAATAAGTGTAGGATGTCTGAAGGCTTTTTGAATGTGTACTCTTGGTCGTCATTGAATTTATTCACATCTTGAATACCCCAGGCGGCTAAACCAAAGTCCAGTCCTGCAGCATGTGCGGCATACATGTCGTGCACTGAGTCACCAATATAAATTGATTCATCAGGGATCGCATTTAATAGTTCCATGGCTCGTAAGATTGGATCAGGGAAAGGTTTCATTTGCGCAGTTTCACCAGCAAAGGTAAAACTGTTAAAGTATTTTTCAATGTTAAATTGGTCTAAGTGATCTTCAAATTCTTGCTTTGTATTTGAAGTTACGATGCCTAGTTGAACGTCTGGCTGGTTGTGGAGATGGTCTAAAATTGTTTCAATACCAGCGAATAAATCCACTTCATTCCAGAAATCGTGATAGTGACTTTGCCATTCTTTTTGCATTTTTTGTGCATCGACAATACCGAAAAATTCTAAGGCATCAAGTGAAGGTAGACCAAAAATTGAATAGACTTCAGCATATGTTTTGTGGATATCGTGTGCTTCAAGCGTAACTTGAAGTGACTTCATGTACATTGATTCGGTGTTTAACAGCGTACCATCAACATCAAAAATAAAATTCTTTTTCATCGTGAAACTCCTTAATTTGTATTACACTAATTATACAATTAATGATTACGACATTCAGCAAGAAGAATTAAGAAATGGAGGAATTTCAATGCCTAATAATGATCAACTAACACGCGCAATCTATGGCGTCGCACTCGGTGATGCGTTCGGGTTACCGTTTCAGGTTTTAAATCGTGAGGAATTAGCAACGGTTGAAATTGTATTGAGCGGTTATGGAACCTATAATCAGCCAGCGGGGACCTGGTCAGCCGATACAAGCATGACGTTAGCCACGTTAGACGCTCTCAGCTTCCCTGAGACGAGCTTGGATGACATTATGGATAGTTTTCTGGATTGGAATGAAAACGACGCGTACACGCCTTTTATGCAGGCCTACGATCAAGGTGCAGGTACATTGACAGCGTTGCGCCGGTATAAACGGTCTCAAAATGCACTGACAGCTGGCGGAACAACTGAATGGGATAATGGAAATGGGGCATTGATGCGGATTGTCCCAGCTATTTTTTACACATATCATCGTTACGGGCATAATTTAATGGACAATCCTGGTGCTTTAATTTTTCTCCACCAGGTTGCGGGATTGACGCATAATCATGTTCGGGGACATATCGCAATTGGAATTTATGCAGCTATCATGTATCAACTGCTAAATGGAGTTGAACGGCATACCGCGATTCGGGCGGGAATTCATCAAGCATATGTCCGCTATATGAGTATGCCGAGCTATCGTACGGAGTTAAAGGCGTATGAGCGGCTCATAGATGCTCATTTTGGGGCTTTACCCGTCGATGCAATCAAAAGTTCAGGCTATGTGGTAGACACGCTAGAGGCAGTAATTTGGCTGTTTGAGAACTATGATGATTTTGAACAAAGCATTGTCGCCGCGGTAAGGTTAGGGGACGACACTGATTCGATTGGTGCGCTAATTGGGGCACTTGAACTGCTTGCAAGTGGGAGCTTTGACTCTGTTCCGGTTGAATGGTTACACGAGTTGCAAGCTAAAGACATGATTGAAGATTACTTGCAAAAAGCACGCGATTCAGATAATTTCGGATAATGAAAAAAGGTTCATTCTAGTTGTAATTACTAGAATGAACCTTTTTGGTATACACAAACTACAATTTAATCATAAACGGATACTTGATGACATCGAAGTCAAAATTAAAGGCATGTTTGCCAAGTTCTTCGCCATCGACCTGGCCTTGTTCGGCGCTATGAATCTGGAGCTGAATATTTTTGCCAACAATGTGCTGTACGATTGGCATTGAATAGTGCTTGCCGCGTAACATGAGTGAATACATGTGAATGAATTGTAGCCAAGTCATTTTTTCAATTAAGATAAGTTCTAACTCGCCAGAATCAATCTTGGCAGTTGGCAAGATTTTCACACCACCGCCAAAATAGGGATGATTTGAGAGTGTTACCAAGAAGGCGTTATCCATATGAGCAACTTGTTGACCATTAACAACATCAATCTTGAAACCTGGCTGATTGCTCATCACATGAAAAATCGAAGTTAAATAACTTAATGATCCAAGATGGAGTCGATTCAGTTTACTTTTCATGGGTGAGTGATTAGTGTAGGCGACAATTGCTGCATCAAAGCCAATACCTACGTTATTCACGAAATAGTGTGGGGTTGGGCTGTCCTGTGCCACGTAACGACCCACATCAATAATCTTGGGTTTGGTGGCTGCAAGGATTTGACTTAGTGCAGTTTGAGGATCTTTACTCATGCCGAGTCCCCGGGCGAAATCATTGCCTGAACCCGCCGGTATATAAGCGATTGGTACTTCAAATGAACTTTGTTTCAGTCCGTTAATCGCCTCATGCAAAGTGCCATCGCCACCGATTACGATGATTATTTCATCGTTACGATGCTGATTAGCGCGTTCTTTGGCGATTTCAGTCACATGACCAGCATAATCTGAGGTGACCATTTTGTAGGCCACATTTTTTTCTAATAATGTAGATTCGATATGTGGCCAAATTTTGGCTGCGTTGCCTGAGCCCGCAAATTTGTTGATGATGATAAAGTAACTAAATGCCATTTCATTTCCAGCTTTCGGGTAAATTACATAAGAATAATTATACAAATAATTAGATAATAAAACAAAGAATAATCACTTTTTTTTACAAAGTCACCAAGATTCACATAAAGCATTCGTAAATTTTGCGTTGATAATGTAGCTAATCTACTTGAGCTGTATTACAAAAAATCGGTTCTATTTGTTATAGCGTGGGATTGTCATTTCTGTACTTTTCAAGTATCGAATTGCTAAGGTTCAATTGCCAGTGTTGTTTTTTTATGCTTCTACGCCCTTGTGATTGGTAATTGTTTTTGTTAGTCACATTATTCCTAACTAACGCAGTGGCCAATTTTATTTAATCCCACGTCAGACGAAATGGAGCAAAAAAATCAGCCAACCAGCGAAGATGCGCTAGTTGGCTGATTATGTCGTGTTTAGATCATTACAAACATTGGTAAAATCATTGGGTGACGTTCAGTCTTTTCATAAAGGAAAGTTTGTAAGTCATCAATGACAGCAGACCGAATTGAATTTTCGGTTGCATTTTCTTCTTGCATTGCATACCGGATTGTCCGGAAGATGCGACGACGACCTTCATTAATCATTTCACCAGATTCGCGCATGTACACAAATCCACGAGATAATAAGTCAGGACCGGCGGTGATTTCTTGCTTAGTTAAGTTGATTGTTGCCACTACGACAACTAAACCATCTTGAGAAAGCATTTGACGGTCGCGTAAGACGACGTTACCGATATCACCAACACCATTACCATCAACGTAAACATCGCTAGCAGGGAAGTGACCAGCGACACGCGCTGAGTCGGCTGTAAGTGCTAAGACATCCCCATTTTCCAAAATGAAACTGTGATCAAGAGGGACACCGATTTGTTGTGCTAAACCAGTGTGAACCTTGAGCATCCGGTATTCACCGTGGACAGGCATGAAATACTTAGGTTTGATTAATGATAACATCAACTTTTGTTCTTCTTGGCCACCGTGACCAGAAGTGTGGACGTTGTTAATCTTACCGTGAATCACATTGGCGCCAGCTTCTTCAAGTTCATTAATTACACGGTTAACAGATTGAGTGTTACCAGGAATTGGAGAAGAACTAAAGATTACGGTGTCATTTGGTTGGATTGAAACTTGACGGTGGGTACCGTTAGCAATCCGTGCAAGTGCGGCCATGGGTTCACCTTGTGACCCGGTACAAAGAATCATAACTTCTTCAGCAGGTAAGTGATTAATTTCGTAAGCATCTACCAATGATGAGTCTGGAATGTCTAGGTAACCAAGTTCACGGCCGTTGTTAATTGCTGTTTCCATTGAACGACCGAAGACAGCGATTTTACGACCTTCAGCAATCGCTACTTCAGCAGCAACTTTAACCCGTGAAAGGTTAGAAGCGAAGGTGGCGAAAATAATCCGACCTTCAACATTCTTGAAAATCTTTTTGATTGATTCAGCAACGAATTGTTCTGATTTCGTGAATTCAGGACGTTCAGCGTTGGTTGAATCAGACATTAAAGCGAGGACACCTTCAGAACCGAACTTAGCCATCTTTTGTAGGTTAGGTGGCTGGTGTGTAGTTGGTGTGAGGTCGAACTTGAAATCTCCAGTTTCGATGATGACACCAGAAGGCGTTGTCAAAGCAATCCCAAATGTATCAGGAATTGAGTGGGTCGTCCGGAAGAACTCAACTTTAATGTTGTCGAATTGAAGGACTGAGTCTTCATTGATTTCGTGAAGTTCAGTCGTATTCAACAAACCATGTTCCTCTAGCTTGCCTTTAATTAAAGCAAGGGCGAGAGGGCCAGCATAAACTGGTACATTGACGGCGTTTAAGAAATAATGGATTGCCCCGATGTGGTCTTCGTGTCCGTGGGTAATAACTAACGCTTTGATCTTGTCAGCATTTTCCTTGAGATACGAGTAATCAGGAATAACGTAATCAATACCTAGTAATTCATCTTCTGGAAACTTAATCCCAGCATCAATGACGATAATTTCGTCACCGAATTGAATTCCGTAAGTATTCTTCCCGATTTCACCAAGACCACCAACTGCAAAGACTGCAGTTTCATCTGGGCGAATATCGATTTTATCCATTAATTAAAGCTCCGTAATTTTAAAACTAACACTTTGCTTTTCATATTCGAGTGCCGCCGTCGACAATTCTTCAATGAATTCAATGTTGTGGTTAGTTTTAGTTTCGACGATTTCACGAGCATCGGGTTGATTAGCAGCCTCGATGTACATTACTTGCGTGCTTTCGCGCTTTGGGTTTTGTTGCTTAGTTTCTTGGTAATAGATCTTAAATACCATGAATATGGTGCTCCTTAAATATATAAATTTTTTTCACGACATACATTTATAGTCTATTGTAACAAATATCCGAGTAGTTGTCATGATTGATGTCAATCAAATAAGCGTATAATAGGAGTTAATAAGAAATGCAAGTTTTGAAATATTAAAAATTCTTGCGTGAGGAGTGCATATGCGAATATCAATAATTGTAATTTCCCTTTTAATTGTCTTGGCGGTTTACACGATTGTGAGTCGGCAAATTGCCACCCGGACAACGGGTAAGCTAATTGCAACGGCCCAACAACCAACGAATGCGGCAATGACTGCTGCATTGGCTGTGCTACCAGCAATTTTTCCGGCAACATCCGACCGTGCCAGTTCAACCTTAGTTGCCAACGTTTGGGGGCGTGGGGTGATGTCGTTTGAATTTGTGATTCCGAATGCAAACATCGATAACATCCCAATCGCGCGAACTGCGTTAGAAAAAGAATTAAATAATTATGCTAGCAAGGAAAATATCCATGGTTATGATGAATTAGTACAACCGTTTAAGATTACCGATTTTTGGCAAGCGCTTCCAGAACAGGGTGCGCAATGGCATATTGATGTCGCGTTTTTAGTTAATGAAGCCACTGGCGAATACATTCGTGACTTGGAAAAACTTGGGCAATAGCGATATTACTTTGTTATAATAGGAGTTAGGCAATATAAAAGTTGCACTCTTAGATTAACTAGTTTACAAGACTAGATGCAGAAGTTATAATGACTGTTAGCACCTAGATATGAGAAGCGGGGAGATAATCAAATGACCCAAATTAAAATCGCGACAGACTCATCAGTTCAGTTGTCGCCGGACGAAATTGCCGAAAACAATATTACAATCGTACCATTAAGCTTAATGATTGATGGTACGGTGTACAGTGATGGCGTTACAATCACACGTACCGAATTTATGGAAAAAATGGCAGTTGCCAAAGCCTTACCAAAGACTAGTCAGCCACCAATTGGCGCTTTTGTTGATGCATACGATGCATTAGCTGGCGACGATGTTGAAGTTCTAAGTATCCACATGATGGAGTCAATCTCAGGAACAGTCCACTCAGCTGAACAAGCAGCACAATTGTCTAAAACCGACGTTACGGTGATTGATTCAGAAGTTACCGATCGGGCAATGGGCTTTCAAGTGTTAACGGCAGCTAAAATGGCAGCCGAAGGTAAATCAATGGCTGAAATTTTAGCACGCCTTGAGGAAATCAAACAACATACAAAACTTTTTTTGACGGTACCTATGTTGGATAATTTAGTTGCTGGTGGTCGTTTGAACAAGGCAGTTGGTGTTATCGGTGGTCTCTTGAACATTAAGGTAGTCATTGAAGTCGTTAAGGGACACATTACCATTGCAGCTAAAGGCCGTGGCATGAAAACAATTCATAAATATTTCGATCACATTTATGAAGAAATGCAAACTTTTGGCTCAATTAAACGAATTGGGGTTTCACACGCTGGTGCACTTGAAGGCGCATTAGTGGTTGCCGAAAAGGTTCGCGGGATGTTTCCTGGTACCGAAGTTTATATTGAACAAACATCACCAATCATTTCAACACACGTTGGACCTGGCGTTGTTGCAATTATGTATGAATACGGTGAATAAGGTCGTTTTGTAAATAGAAATAGTCAAGGCTGAGGGTGTATACTCTCAGCCTTGTTATGTATAATAGTAAAAACGAGGCACATAAAACGAGGCATAAATCTATGAAGAAAATAATACTTAGCATGTTGGCGCTAGTCGTCGTGGCTGGGGGTGGTTGGGTAGGTTATCAACATTTCACCGGGCCCCAAAAAATACAAGCCGTTAAAATGGTCGCGTTGGGTGATTCTTTGACACAAGGGGTTGGTGATCCGACTGCCAAGCAAGGGTATACCGGCCGTATCAAAAAGGATTTAACCAATAAAACTGGTGTGGCGGTGAGCATGACCAACTATGGTAAATCCGGTGACCGTTCAGACCAAATTTTGAAACGGCTACAAGATAGTCCAACACAACAAAAAAATTTAAAAAAAGCCAATGTTATTTTGATGACGGTGGGCGGAAATGACTTAATGAAAACAATCAAAGCAAATATTTTCATTAGTCAGCCAACCCAATTAACTAACCAAGTTAAAAAATCAACGAGTTCGTATGAAAATAACTTACAAAAATTACTAAAAGAAGTTCGTAAGTACAACTCACAGGCGCCAATTTTCTTGTTTGGTAATTACAATCCCTTGTATGTGTACTTTGCTAATTTCAAGAGCTTTAATCAAAGTGTTAGCGAATATAACACGATTAACAAGCAATTAATTAGCCAATACAATGGTTATTACGTACCAACGTTTAAGCAGTTAACCTATGGGCAATACCAAACCGCGAGTGCGCGCAATAAACTCGTTAAAGACGCCAAATTGGCTAATGCTGGCACGGCGGGTAACGCGAATGTAGTTAGCACGTTGACGAAAAATGATACGGAACGGAACATGTACATTTCGAGTGCAGATCATTTTCATCCAAATAGCAAAGGCTATGACATGATGACCGACTTGCTAATGAAACAAATGCTCAAACATGACCAATGGTTATATGCAAAGTAATATTATTAAAAAAAGGAATTTGAGGATATAAATGATGGATCACAGACAAACGCGGGTTCGACGCCGATTTAATATTTGGTTCTGGCTATTTTGGTTGCTGATTGTTATGTTGATTGGTGGTACGGTCTACGGTGCTAAATTAGCATTGACCCCCAATATTCAAACCCAGACTGCTAAAATCACTCCTAGTGATGCTAATTTTGAAGTTTCTTTAAACAAGGATCAAATTAATAGTGTAGCTGATCATTATTTAAAACGGTATAATTCTGGCAGCCAAAAATATCGTTTCGTGATTGAAGACGACGCGATGTTATATGGGTCAATGAAGGTATTTGGTCAACCAGTTGATTTTGGTATGGCGCTTACACCAAGTGTGACTGCTGATGGAAATGTTCAATTGAAGACTAAGTCAATTGCCGTGGGTAAGTTGAATTTACCAGTTAATTTGGTTTTAGGGGCATTTAGCACGGCTTATGATGTACCAAAGTGGGTTTCAATTGATGCAACGCACGGGACGATTCTTTTAGATTTACAATCAGTTAATGGCCCAAGTGGACTTTCATTTGCGGCTAAGACGATTGACATCCCCAATGACAAATTTGTATTCGAAGGTGGGTTTAAATAGTGCATAAAACATTTTATCAATTTTTAATGACACAACGGAACGATGATGGCATCGACGAAATTAGCAACTTTGCTAACAACGCGTTTTACGACCATACCTTTCCTAAACAAAGTAAAGATTATCATTACTTAACAGAATATCTTGAGTTGAGCGCAAGTTATTTACACAATATGGACATTTTTGACGATGCATGGCGTCTTTATCAAGAAAGCGAGGCCTAAAGATGGCACAAATTATTCAATGGTACCCAGGTCACATGGCCAAAACATTCCGGCAAATGCGGGAAAATATGCACTTGGTGGATATTGTTTTTGAACTAGTTGATGCGCGGATTCCGGTCGCATCACGTAATCCGCAACTTGATGAAGTGATTGGCGATAAACCACGTTTGCTAATTATGACTAAGATGGATTTAGCTGATGAAGATGCAACTAATCGCTGGTTAGCTTATTATCGTAAAAACGGCATTGCTGCGGTTGGTTTGGATACGCGTGATCATATGACGCCAAAAACCATTACGAATGCGGCTAAGAAAGTTTTGAAAGAAAAACTTGAACGCGATGCAGAAAAAGGAATTATTGATCAACCGATTCGCGCGATTGTTTCTGGGATTCCAAATGTTGGGAAATCTACGTTATTGAATCACCTGGTGATGAAAAACGTGGCAATTACTGGTGACCGTCCTGGTGTAACGAAAAAGATTCAGTGGTTGAAGACACCAACCAACTTACAACTTTTGGATACGCCAGGGGTCTTGTGGCCTAAGTTTGAAGATCCCCGCGTTGGAAAGGATTTGGCCTTGACCGGTGCGATTAAAGATTCATTGGTGGCACAAGATGACATTGCGTTATCAATGATTGCTTTTTTCCGCGAAGATAATCCTAGTGCCTTGTTGGAACGTTATCACTTACAAGCAGATGCTTACGATACAATGACTGATGTTGAAATTTTGCTGGAAATTACGCAAAAAATGGGCTTTAAGGATGATTATGATCGTTCAGCTGAACGCATGATTTTGGAATTACGGCGTGGTAAGCTGGGACGCTATACACTTGAAAAAGTTGATGGTCCAATGATGACGGATCCATTTATCCCTAAAAACAAGGAGTAGGCATGGCCGAATCAATTAGTGCAATTAAAACGCATTTACAAACGATTACACAGCCAGATGATAACTACTTGATACAATTAGCTACCGATGAGCGTAAAGGCGTCCAAAGCGCGTTAAAAAGCTGGCAACGGCAATACGAACGTGCCACAAAAGCCAAAGAAGCTTTACAAGAGCATTTGGCTATTGAACACGAATTGTGGGAAGGTGGCGTGCAGTACATTGCCGGGGTCGATGAAGTTGGCCGTGGTCCATTGGCCGGTCCCGTGATTGCAGCGGCCGTAATTTTGCCCGTTGATTTCGACGTGGTTGGTGTTAACGACTCTAAACAGCTGACAGATAAGCGTCGTGAGGAGTTATTTCCACTAATTATGGATCAAGCGCTTGCCGTTGAAGTGGGCATAGTTGATGCTGAAACGATTGATGAGGTTAATATTTATCAAGCGAGTCGGTTAGCGATGAAAGCCGCGATTGAAAAACTTGATCCGCAACCACAGCAACTATTAATTGATGCCATGACGGTTGATTTGGATATTCCCCAAGAGAAGTTAATTAAGGGGGATGCTCGCTCGGCGTCAATTGGTGCCGCAAGCATTATCGCCAAAGTTACCCGTGATCACATGATGAAAGGCTTTGCCACGATTTATCCTGGTTACGGTTTTGAAAACAACGCTGGCTATGGTACTAAAGAACATTTGGCGGGTTTAAAAAAGCTAGGTGTTACACCAATCCACCGGAAAACATTTGCACCGGTGAAAGCTATTGCAGAAAAGTAAGTGACTCTATTCCTTCTGACGTGGAATTGAATAAAATAGGCCACTACGTGCCAGCAAATTACTTGGCGCACCACGCTGGAAGCACATTGCCAAGCCGAAGTGCGGTCTTGGCAAACTCGGATAAGCTGGGACTCTAAGAAATAAATTCCTAAGACTCCTCATCTCATCCTCAGCGGGAATATGTGCTGCACACATATTCCCCCAGACGCGGTGTAAAGGCTGCGCCCGCCAAGCAATTTGCCGGCACTTCGTTAGTTAGGTATAATGCTCGAACTAGCAAAAAACAATTACCAACCATAGGCAGCAGTAGCGTGAAAAAAACAACGCTGCCAATTGAACCTCAGTAATTCGACAATTGAAAATTGCAGAAACGACAATCTCACGCTAGAAAATATATAACCAAATAAGTTTAATTAAATAATATTTTTTAAAATAAAAGGATTTCAAGTCGGTTAGGTATTTAACCGGTTTGGGGTTCTTTTTTTATGGCAAAAAATAATGATTCGTGACTAATCGATGTAGTTACCGAAAAATTAAAAAAATTAAAGCACGTGTACGTATATTATTCATGTAGACATTTAGCGCAAACGTTATTACAAGGAGAACAAACAATGCAATTACGAGAATTTTTATTGGCCTTAACACTTATTCCAGAACTTGGTATCGCAAGTCGTCAAAAGATTTGGCATTGGTTACAGCAGGAAAATCAAGTGGAATTGCCGTTAACGGCTTCATTGATGATTGAAATAATTGGTGCGAACACAAAACAAGTTACAGTGCTACATGATTACTATTTATCTGCGGAACATTTTAAGGCGATGGCAGCGCAAGACGCTTACATTACAATTATTGATGAAGTCTATCCAGTGGCGTTACGGGAGATTTATCACGCACCTTTAGTGTTATTTTACCGTGGGGATTTGCGGGCGCTCCAGTTGCCGCTTGTAGCATTAGTTGGTGCACGGCAGGCGACACATTATGGCGCAGAGGTGTTGCACTATTTGATGCCAGCGGTGCAAGCGGCCGGGATTGGTGTCGTTAGTGGGTTAGCACGGGGGACAGATTATACAGTCCATTCAGTGGCAATCGCACATCGCGCGGTACCGATTGGAGTGATTGGTACGGGCATAGATGTAGCATATCCAAAAAGTTCAGCATTCCTTCAAGAAAAAGTCGCAAGTACTGGGTTATTATTAAGTGAGTATCCAAATGGTAGTCAGCCCTTGAAGCATCATTTTCCCGAACGCAACCGAATTATTGCAGGGTTGGCGCGAGCCACGGTCGTTATCGAGGCGCAGGAACGTTCCGGAAGTTTGATTACCGCTAATTTGGCATTGCAGGAAAATCGCAATGTCTTAGCGGTACCCGGGCCGGTGAATGAACCATCATCACGGGGATGCAACGAATTAATTAAAGCCGGCGCAGTTTGCGTAACCACGCCAATAGATATTATTGATGAAGTCTTAGCATATTAACGTTTAGTCCGATTTGGAACAGGTGAAAAGCCAGATGTTAGGTGCGAATAGTCATTTTTATTGAGAACGCTTTAATTTATTTTTTTGACATCTTTTATGTAGTTGTGGTATTGTCCTATTTGACTGATATTAAAATTTGTACCAGTATTTATATAGAAGAAAAAATAAAAATTAGGAGCGTTTTACATGGCGACAGCTAAAAAAACTACAACAAAACGCAAGAAAAACTTGGTCATTGTGGAATCACCATCAAAGGCCAAGACCATTGAAAAATACCTTGGTAGCACCTATAAAGTTGTGGCATCGCTAGGCCACGTGCGTGATTTGCCAAAATCACAAATGGGTGTTGATGTTGAAAATCACTTTGAACCTAAATACATTTCAATTCGCGGTAAAGGCGATGTTATCAAGGGCTTACGTAAAGAAGCCAAAGCTGCTAAAAAAGTTTATCTCGCAAGTGACCCGGATCGCGAAGGGGAAGCCATTGCTTGGCACTTAAGTCACTTACTTGATTTGGATATTGAAGATGATAACCGGGTGGTGTTTAACGAAATTACCAAAGACGCCGTTAAGGATGCCTTTAAAACACCCCGCTCAATTGATATGAATTTGGTGGATGCCCAACAAGCGCGGCGGATTCTTGACCGCTTGGTTGGTTATTCAATTTCACCAGTGCTGTGGAAGAAAGTCAAAAAAGGCTTATCTGCGGGTCGGGTACAATCAATTGCGTTGGATTTAATTATTAAGCGTGAAAAAGAAATTGAAGCCTTTGTGCCAGAAGAATACTGGACACTTGATACCGAATTTAAAAAAGATAAAACTAATTTTAAAGCGAATTTCTATGGCTTGAATGGTAAAAAAGCACCGTTGCCTGATAATGATGCTGTGCAAGCAGTCTTGGCCAAAATTGACCAAGCGGGTGATTTTGATATTACTAATGTGGTGCGCAAGGAACGTAAGCGCCAACCACAACCACCATTTACGACTTCCACGATGCAACAAACGGCCAATACCCAGTTGAATTTCCGGACACGGAAAACGATGATGGCTGCGCAGCAATTGTATGAAGGAATTAATTTGGGCGGAAAAGAAGGTACCGTTGGGTTAATTACCTATATGCGGACTGATTCAACCCGGATTTCAGAAATTGCCAAGCATGATGCGTCAAAGTTTATCCATGAAGAATACGGTGAAGATTTCGCCGCAATCAAACCACGTGAAGTCAAAAACCAAGAAGGTGCCCAAGATGCCCACGAAGCAATTCGGCCATCTTCAGTATTCCGCACACCAGCTTCAATCAAAGACAAGCTGACTAATGATCAATTTAAATTGTATTCATTAATCTGGTCACGTTTTGTTGCCAGTCAAATGACACCTGAAGTTTTGGATACGATGACAGTAACAATCGAGCAAAATGGGGTCACATTCCGCGCTAATGGTTCAAAAACTAAATTTGCCGGGTTTACAAAGGCATATCCATCAGCTAAGGAAAAAGATAACGTCTTGCCCGATATTGAAATCGGCGATAACGTTACCTTGAGTACGACCAATCCAGATCAACACTTTACTCAACCACCTGCACGTTATTCTGAAGCCGCATTAATCAAAGCGTTGGAAGAAAACGGTGTTGGTCGACCATCAACCTACGCACCAACGTTGGACACTATTCAACGACGTAACTATGTGAAGTTGGAAGCCCGGCGCTTTGAACCAACCGAAATTGGGATGATTGTGGAAGATGTCATCAAAGACTTCTTCCCAGACATCATTGATATTAAATTTACGGCCAAGGTCGAAGAAGAACTTGATAATGTCGAAGTTGGGAATGAAGAATGGGTCAAAGTCATCGAAAACTTCTTCGGTCCATTTTCTAAAGAAGTCCAAGAAGCTGAAGAAAACTTGGAAAAGATCACGATAAAAGATGAACCAGCTGGATTCAACTGTGAACTTTGTGGTGCCCCAATGGTCGTTAAGCTCGGTCGTTACGGAAAATTCTTTGCTTGTTCACGTTTTCCAGATTGTCGGAATACCAAGGCCGTCGTCAAAGAAATTGGGATGCTTTGTCCTACGTGTGGCATCGGGCAAGTAGTTGAACGTAAATCACGTCGCAACCGGGTATTTTATGGTTGCTCACGTTACCCTGAATGTGAATTCACTTCATGGGATAAGCCATTGGCACGTAACTGTCCACACGATGATCACTTCTTGGTCGAAAAGAAGGTCAAGGGCGGCAAGCAAGTTGTTTGTCCAAATGGCGATTACGAAGAAGATGTGCAAAAATAAATAAATTCATTATCGAACCATGCTCTATTTTGTCTGACGTGGGATTGAAGAAAATTGGTCACTGCGTGCCAGTAAATTACTTGGCGCACCACGCTAGAAGCACATTGCCAAGCCGAAGTGCGTTCTTGGCAAACTCGGACAAGCTGGGCTTCTAAGGAATAGATCCCTAAGAAGCCTCATCTTATCCTCAGCGGCGACATGTGTTTTACACATATCACCCCAGGCGCAGTGCATGGGAAAACTGAAAATAGAACCTCAGTAATTTGATGATTAAAAACAATTCCACGTTAGAAAAAATATAGCCGCAAATAGCCCAATTTCACTCATAAAAAGTGAAATTGGGCTATTTTTGTAGGCACGATATTCACTAATACTGATGCCTGAAATGTTTTCGTTATTTAGCACGCTGAAGCTTGTCACTGGTACTGAAAGTCAATTGACATGTTTTTGCTATCGAAATGAGGATAGTTTTACGTTATAATGTTAATAACATTTTAGCAAGACGTAAAAAATTGATAAATTTAAATCAACTTCTCCCATGAGGTAGAAAGTAAGGTACGTGCCCGTGAAAGACTCGCAACGCCTTTTTTTAGTACACAAGTGGATTACAATTACTCTATTGAGTTTACTGGAACTAGCTTTTATTAGTAACTCAGTGTTTATCGTGCTCGATGTCTTCGTGGATATTATTCACTCAGACGTTTATGATGACATGAATAAGCCATTCCTGGCGATAATTTTGATTATCTCAGCAGTGGTGATGATTCTTAATGCCATTTTTATTCGGGATGTATTGCATGATCAATAAGGTTTGCGCTAACATGCGTGAGCCTTTTTTGTTATAATTAAATGCTATTAAAGTATGATTTGAAAGGTCAATAATATGGCAAGTTTTTACGTAATAATTTTAGTTATGGTGGGTGTGCTCATCGCCCAACTGATTGGTGGTAATCTGAATAAAATTCCGTTAGCGTTTATTCAAATTGCCATCGGGATTGGGTTGAGTTTTATCCCACTTTTGAATCACTTTGAAATGGAACCAAAATTGTTCTTGTTAGTAATAATTGCGCCATTGATGTTTAATGATAGCCAAAATATTAATTTGAAATCAATTTTGCGCCACTTCAAATCAACGTTTACCTTGGCAGTAATATTAGCCGTACTAACGATTGTCTTAATTGGTTTTGTCGTTAATTGGCGGGTGGCGGTCTTTACACTGCCATTAGCGATTGCCCTTGGGTCGATTGTTGCACCAACAGATGCAGTGGCAGTCAAGTCAGTTACTGCCACAACGGTGATGCCCAAGCACGTGATGCAGTCGTTGGAATATGAATCATTATTCAACGATGCATCCGGTTTAGTGATTTTTGATTTAGCATTATCCGTAATTATGACAAATGAGTTTTCGTTTAGCGAGGGCTTGAGTAATTTCGCTTATGTTTTCTTTGGCGGTTTATTGGTCGGCTTGGTGGCCGGGTTGATAATCGTTAATTTACGTGCCCAGTTGATGGCCAAAGAAATTACAGATACAGGTGTGATGATTCCATTGAGTATTTTGACACCTTTTGCAGTTTATATGTTGGCAGAACATTTGGGCGTGTCTGGGATTTTAGGGGTGGTTGCTACAGGAATGGTGCAAGCGTTTTTCCACACGAGATTACGCTTAACCTCAACCCGGATGCAAGTGGTGAACACCGAAATTTGGGATATTATCAGTGATATTTTAAATGGATTTGTATTCATTTTACTAGGGGTGATGTTGCCTACAGTAATGGTGCAAATGTATAATGTTTCACCGCAATTAATGCCTATGAGTTTTACCGTTGCTTTACTCATCTATGTGTTGATGGTTGCGATACGGTATTTATTTGTACGTTTAAATTTGGCTGATCAACACTGGCCAAAAGACGCTAAAGGACTCGATGCGATTTTATTTGGTTTAGGTGGTGTGCACGGAACAATTACTTTGGCGATGGCCTTGTCATTACCGCTCACACTCCATGGGGCAGCATTCCCATACCGCGATGAAATAATTTTTATCGCTGCAAATGTAATTCTCATTAGTTTACTGGTACCAGCGGTTGTTTTCCCACGGATATTACCGGCCAAAGTTGAATCGGTGACCTTGGATGAATTGCAAGCTAAACGCGAAGAGATGATTCAGTTTTCACTCCATCGGTTAAAGGAAACTGGTATTGATAATACGATTCAGTCAGCCGTGAGCGATAACTTGTTGACACAAAATGGTTTCAAAGAAGGTAATCGTGAAGAAATCCAACGCTTGCTTGAAGGTGTGAATGAAGTTTCTACGGATACCATTATGAATGCCATTGATGAGGGTAATTTGCCTAAAAGTGCGATTAAAGTATTACGACAAAGTTTACGTCACACCAGTAGTAAACAAAAAATTACAGTTAAAACGTTTAAACACGCCTTTAAAGTGTGGCGGCATCGGGTGCATAAACGCCGCTACCTTAAGTTAAAAGACAAATATAAGGGACGCCGAGTTGAAAAGTTTAAACAACGCGAACCAGAGCGCTATCAAAAAATTTCTGATCGAATTGAATTGACCAAACAAGTGCAAGCAGCAGTTGAAGCTGCCACGCAACAATATTTGGAAGCTCAGACAACCGAGGATAATTTGACAGAAATTAATACGGTTTATAGTGCTTACCAAGTACGTTGGCGCCAATTTAACCGCACACGGGAAGGTGCTGATGTACAACTCGATGACGCACAGTTGCATGAAGCATATGTCCAAGCATTCCAGTTTGAATATCAATATGTTACAGATAGTTTGAATGCAGGAATTATTAATAATGCCTTGGCTAAGAAGCTTCAAGAAGTGATTTCAAGTTCTGAAATGGTGCAGTTCTCATCTGGTAACTTGAGTGATGAAGACTAAGTTGACGGAAATGCTATAATATTAATATTGGAGATGGCAAGCTATATGTGCCATCCCCGTACATAACAAACAACGACTGATGTATTTTAGGATAATTATTTATAATCCCCGTCCAGTTGTTGATATGCTTATCAAGTCCAATAAATTAACGAATGAGGTGCAGACAACATGATTGATATTCATAGTCACTTATTACCAAATATTGATGATGGTTCACCATCATTAGCGGCAAGCTTAGATTTGGCACAACAAGCGGTGGCCGATGGGGTGACCCATGTATTAATGACTCCCCATCACATGAATGAAAAATATGAAAACCCCAAAGCCAGTGTAATAGCGGCAACAGCAGCGTTCCAAGCAGAATTGGATGCTAATGAAATACCACTGACCGTTTTTCCAAGTCAAGAAATTCGACTAACACGGGGGTTATTGGATGAATTAGCTGCTGGTGAGTTGCTCGGTGCGGACGAAAATGCTAAGTATCTCTTAATTGAGTTCCCTGATAACGTAGTGCCAGACTATGCTGGACAATATTTCTATGAATTACAACGGTTGGGACATACACCAATTATTGCCCACCCAGAGCGGAATACAGCGATTATTAATAATCCCGAGTTGCTAAAGGATTTACTTAAACAAGGCGCATTAGCACAGCTCACCGCTAGTTCGTATGTGGGGACTTTTGGCACAATGGTTGCGGAATTTGCCGAACAGTTGGTAGCAGCGAACTGGGTTAATTTTGTTGTCTCAGATGCGCACGTCTTGCCCGGACGTAAATACGAAATGACCGCGGCGTTACAAAAGCTCGGCTCACAACGGGCAGCTGAATATGAAGCAAATGCAAAAGCGGCCGTTAACGGTACACCAATTAAACGGGCACCTATGGCAGCAAGCTTAACGAAACCAAGTTTATTCAAACGTTTATTTAGTAAATAATTGAGGGAGGTGGCCGATGGTAAATCGCTTTGATGGCATCATCATGTATCGGCGTGATTATCGCGAGCGTGATTTATTAGTTAAAATTTTGACACGCCAAGCAGGTAAGCGAATGTTTATGCTGAAAAATGCAAAGCGGCCAAGCTATCCACTCGCTGGTGACGTGCTACCGTTTACGTTAGGTCAATATGAAGGTAAGCTGAATCCAAAAGGTTTGTCCTTTCTCGATACGGCAATCCAAACGACACATTTTAAAAACATTACCGAAGATATTGTGATTAATGCCTATTTTACGTATATCATCGGCTTGTTGGATGCTGCATTTGAAGATGGCCAACCGATGGAGCGTTGGTTTGACATGACGGTATCAGCATTAGCCAAACTCGACGCGGGGATGGATCCACAAGTGATTGCTAATATTTTTGCAATTCAGTTGTTGGGGGCATTTGGGGTTCAACCAGAGTTACGGACGTGTGTACTATGCGGTCGTAACGATATGCAGCTAGATTATTCCGAAAAATTTAACGGCTTGATTTGTGCGCGTCACTGGGACGAAGATGAGCACCGCCTAGACTTATCAGCTAAGGCAGTCTTCTATATTCAACAGTTTAGTGTGGTTGACTTGGCGAAGGTTAATTCAATTAATGTCAGTGCACCCACAAAAGCCAATATCCAAAAATTCATTGATTTGTTGTATGAAAATTCAGTGGGAATTCATATTCGTGCAAAACGCTTCTTGGATCAAATGACCAAGTGGCAAAATGTTTTGATTAAACGTGAAAAAGGTGATGAAGAGCAGTGATAGTAGTGCTTAAGTTTACGGCTATATTCCGTCTGACGTGTGATTGAATAAAATTTGCCACTGCGTTAGTTAGTAATGGTTCTCAAACTAGTGCCTTAGATAGATTCCGTGGTACGTGAGTATTAAACAAAAGCGAAGAAATTCTCAAACTCGAGATAATCTTCGCTTTTTTTGTGCGCATAAATCGCTAATAATTATCATTAGTTTCTTTTTATATCTCCTCGTGTTAAACTATAAATACGCTTACAAAAAATAAGCATCGTTTCAAGACTTTGGGGGAAGGGTGGTATTCAGAAATTTACAGACGTATTCAAACATAAGGGGGCACGCTAATGGAGTATTATTCAAAAAGTACCACCGCGACCTTAAATGAGTTTAAGGTTGACGAGAAAATTGGCTTAACCGCAGCGCAAGTTGTGGCAGCCAACGACACATATGGAGCTAACACGCTAACTACTAAAGCAGAAATTCCGTATTGGAAAATGTATTTACTTAGTTTCAAAGAGCCACTGATTATTGTATTGGTCGGGGCGGTAATTTTATCGTTTGTTAGTGCATTGTATGATTTAAATGTCGCACATGATACGGCGCATGGAATGGCTTCAATCTATGAAGGGGTTGCAATTTTATTTTTAGTCATCGTTAATGCAACGCTTTCCTTTTGGCAAGAAGTTAGTGCACGTAAAGGGCTTAATTCATTAAAGCAAATTGCAACCCGCCAAACTGCAACTTTACGGGATCGTGTATGGAGCTATCTAGATGCAACTGCACTTGTACCCGGCGATATTATCAAAGTTGAGCTAGGTGACTTCATTGAAGCCGATGTCCGGTGGTTACAAACGTCGGAGCTAGAAGTAATTGAGTCGCACTTGACCGGTGAGTCTGATGCAATTCAAAAGCAGATTGATACTTTAGACAAGGATATTCCGATTGGTGATCGTACTAATATGGGATACTCAGGTTCAACAGTTACAAACGGTAGCGCACAAGGTATCGTTGTGGCCACTGGCCAAGCCACGGAACTTGGTAAAATTGCTGAATTAATTCAAAATGTTGCGGATAAAACGAGCCCATTACAAAAATCAATTGATAAGTTAGCTAAGGTATTGATGTTTGTAGCTGCTGGCTTAGTAACCTTGACGATCATCGTCAGCTTTGTCCGTGGTTACAATATAAGTGGGACAATCACAATTACGGACGTGGTTAATATGCTGTCAACCGCGATTGTCTTAGCAGTAGCCGCTATTCCGGATGCGCTACCAGTTGTCCTCTCAATCGTGTTAACTATTGGGGCGAGTCGGTTGGTCGTTAATAAGGGACTTATCAAATCCCTCAAGAGTGTTGAAACTTTAGGGGCGACGTCGTTTGTGACTTCCGACAAGACTGGGACGTTAACCAAGAATGAAATGACCGTCGTTAAATTCTTTGCAAATGGAACGACCTTTGATGTGACGGGACGAGGGTATGAATCTACGGGGGCTGTCATGCCACAAACTGAGTCGGCGAATGGCTATGATGAATTTATCAAAGGCGCGCTGCTAAATAATGAGGCAAGTGTTTCTCGTGATGAAACAGGGATGCGCGTGCCTTATGGTAATCCAACCGAAGTCGCCTTAGTTGTATTGGGTGAAAAGATTGGGCAGACGCGTGAAGCGATATTAGACTCATCAACCGAAATTGTACGGGTGCTACCGTTTGATAGTACACGTAAGATGATGAGTGTGATTGTCAAATATCGTGATGAATATACGCTATACACAAAGGGTGCACCAGACATCATTATTCAAAACGCTAAAAGTGCGGTTATTGCGGATAAGGATATTGCAATTACGGCAGCCCAGGCAATTTTACAAGCAAAAATTACCGAATTTGCGGAGGGTGCTTTACGGACATTAGCGATTGCACAACGCAAAATTACGGCAGCTGAGGCACTTGGCGGTAGTGTTAACGATTTAGAAGAACACTTAGTAGTTACCGGGATTGTCGGAATTATTGATCCACCGCGTGAAGAAGTGCGTGATTCCGTTAAAACATTACACGATGCACATATCAATGTGGTGATGATTACTGGTGATCACGAAGCAACGGCACGGGCAATTGCCTACGACTTGCAGATTGTTGATAACAAACAAGCGCCGGTCATCCAAGGTGTCCAGATTGAGGCAATGACGGATGAAGAATTGTTTATCGTCGTGCCTGATGTGCGAGTTTATGCGCGAGTTTCACCAGAACACAAGCAACGAATTATTGAACAATTGCAACGGCATGGTGAAATTGTGGCAATGACCGGTGATGGCGTGAACGATGCACCAGCGTTGAAAGCTGCCGACATCGGAATTGCGATGGGGATTACTGGGACCGAGGTTACCAAAGATGCCGCTGATTTGATTTTACTAGATGACAAATTTACGACGATTGAAAAAGCGATTGAAAGCGGCCGGATGATTTACGCGAATATCAAGAATTTTATCCGCCATGAGTTAATCACCAACGTTGCTGAAGTCTTATCATTACTGATTGGTCTGTTGTTTATCACAACAACTATCAATAAAGTTGAGGTGGGAACACCGACATTAACGGCGTTAATGGTGTTGTGGGTCAACATGGTTAGTGATTCACTACCATCATTTGCAATAGGTTATGATACGGCACAAGCTAACCTGATGAGTGAGAGGCCCCGTAATCCCAAAGAATCAATCCTAGCAAATGGGACGTGGTCACGGGTCTTGATTCGGGGGACGATTATGGGGTTGATGGTATTCCTAGCCTTCCTATGGGCAGCACATATGGGGATGCCAGCTGAGAAGGCGCAAACGGTGGCATTCTTAACTTTGGTATTTGGACAATTATGGCACGTCTTTGATGCCCGGAGTTCAAGTACACTGTATCACCGGAATCCATTTGACAATAAGCGTTTAGTTTTAGCGGTATTATTTGCCGGTAGTAGTTCAATCGCTGTGACATTATTACCATTCTTCAACACTGTAATGGGTACAGCACCATTGAGCTTCCCGCTTTATCTTGCGGTATTATTTGTTCCTGCAATTCCAACATTTGTCTTGTCAGGGATCAAAGAACTATTCGGGGTTAAGTTTTTTTAATAAGGTAGGAAGTGGGACAAAAGGTGTTTTGCAATCTTGATATAATGAAACTTAATTCGTCAGCGATAGTGAGCAAAGCGAACGTGGTGATGAATTAAGTGAGTTATATCAATGGTTGCAGCCTTTTGTTCCACGTTAATAAGCCGGATTTCTACCTTACACAATAAGGAGAAATCCGGCTTATTTTGCTGGCTGGACAAATTATGTCCCAGCCCCTTTTATGTATAAAGAATTGGACCGTTGTGTACGCTCTCCGCGTGTGTGTGGTAATTTTGGGGTTTGTTTAATTTATTTGTTTGAATATTCACAAATGGGGGATGTCGGCTCTGATAATATGGGGTATAATTAATCCCGTATAAGTTTATTCAAACTAATAGTATTCAAAACTGAGGGTTGTGTTAAGCAATTTTTTGAGAACCATCGTACAATTTAAGTGCGGAAAGCACTTGAGGAAACGAGGTGATTCTCATGTTACTCAGTGAACGTATTAAGCGATTTAGCAATTATTTGAACAATTGTTTCTGCTTGGTAGGGCAAACAGAAATGCACATACTAAAAGGGATAGGAAATTATATCATGAAGAACAAGCTTTTTAAGGGAGCAATCGCGGCACTTGCTATGGCTGGAGTATTTGCAATTGCGCAACCACAAGGACATGCAATGATTAACGGTACTGAAGCATATCTGACGGGGATGGAATATCATGATGCGCCAATCTATCAGCAAAAAGTAGTGTCAAAGCACATCACGGTTGGGTATCAAGAAACGAAAAATCATAAGCTAATCCGGCATGCTAATTTGGTGTTCAACAGAGTTAGTCAAACTCGGCATGCACATAATCGTGGTAACGCGGTCGAAGAATTTAATATTCGGATGATGCGTAATGGTAAAGCTTACGTCACGAAGCCATCTGCTGCTACTGGTTATGGCAATCCCGCGTATTATGTGATTTCTAAAGGCCACGCTAAGATTATTAACGGGGTTAAAGTTGGTTGGTCTAATGCAGATAATCTGTATTTCAAATGGTCAGACAACATGGTAACGCTTGCTACTAAGTCAACAAATGCAACAAAAGATACAGCTGTTAAATATAATGGCAAAGTCTTGTCAGATAATAAACTGCAAGTAAATAACTCAACAAGTTTGTCACACGCTAACTGGCGGACGTTAGTGGTTAAGGAAGCTAAATCACTAAAAGGTGGTCGCTACGTTTACAACGGACACACGCTCTCAGCAGGTACGGATTGTGCCGGATTTACCGAACTGGCTTATCTTTTAGCTGGGAAGCAAGACATTGGTTCGACGACTTCTAGCCAACACTCACGGATGCGACACATTAGTTTGCACTCAGTTAAGCCCGCTGATCTTGTTTGGCGCCATGGACACGTTGGTATGTATATTGGACATGGTCAAGTTTTGCAAGATCTTATCGGTGGGGTTCACTACAGTGCGTACTATCCAAGTCAATGGTCAACTGCACTTCGTGTGAAGTAATAAGAAGGTTGTTGGCATGTTCCAAAATGGATTAATGTGCTAGTTAGTGATTGTGCGTAGTAGTCTAAATTTGGTAAGTATGATATAGATTGTAAAAAAGCCTTATCTATTCAATGGATAGGGCTTTTATTAGTTTGTAAATTGGTTGAAACACGTTGTGGCTGTACGCGTGTAATGTAGATTGATGTTGGAGGTGAGCAATAATATGAGTAAAAATAAAGGATTAGTAATTTCTGCTGTATTGAATGTATTATTAGTAATTGTTCTTATTGTGTTGCTAATTGAATTTATTCCCAGGAATTTTAACAATATCCGTGGATCATTTGTGAATGAAAAGCCAAATCAAAACCAAAAATTGATTTCTTTGTATGGAAAAAAGTTTGTCGAATATGATGCTGGCGAACAAGTTCGTGCTGGGGAACAAGAATATCTTGGGCATAATATTTTTGAGTTAAAAGCTAGTAAGGGTGAAAATACGATTGTTGTTGTAAAAAATAATAAAACACTATTCGTGAAAACAGCAGATAGTACTAAAACGGTCACGTATCAACGTTCTTCAGCGGCGCCAACTGATTTTAGTGCTAAATGATTTTTAAGTCAGTAAATGGATATTAATAAAGTGTGATATTAATAAAGTGTTATTACGGCACACAAAAAAGGTTGGAACGATTAAATTCCAACCTTTTTGTGTATCCAATTATTAAGAACGGCGTTTGTTTAAGCCAAACCAACCGAGGAGACCCGCAAGAATGAGGGCACCAAGTGATGGTAGCAAGAAACTTGCCATGTTACCGGATTTAGGAAGCGTCGTCTTAGTGCGCTTGGCACTAGCTTGCTTTTTGGTATTACCTTTTTTGGCGTGGTCTTTCTTTGGTTTGTTTTGCTTGTGCTTTTTATCTTGACCAGTACCAGGCAACTTACCGGGCGTTTTACCAGGTTTTGTCACCGGCTTTGCTACTGGTTTTGGAGTGGTAGGCAATCCGCCAGTGCCTGGCAATCCGCCTGGCGTAGTGGGCGTTGTAGGTGTGTCCGGCGTTGTAACAGTTTGCTTATCGTAGACGAATGTATAATTACGATTAGCGTTATCATCGAACGTCACTTTGGTGCCAACTAATTCATCGTGCAATTCCCAGCCAGCAGTGGGGATGAAACGTGATGGTGCGAGGAGGGTAGTGCCATAAAGATCCTTAAAGTCATAATTTGCAAATGATTTTGGCGTCAAATCGATGATATCATCGACGTAACCAGAAATCACTTCTGGGTCTTCAAGGTTAGTTCCGTTATCGTCAACACGGTAAATCGTAATTGGCGCAGCAATTTTACGGAATTGGTAAACTACTTCGCGATCACCGGCGTCAATAGATCCAGATTCAACACCAGATACATATTGTCCAGGACCGTAGCCCGCGATGCTTGGTACACCAGGGAAATCATAAGTATCACCTTTAAGCCCCGCAAAATTAAATGGCGTTACATCAGCACCATCACCGTCAACTGCAATCGGGTCACCGTATTGATCAATATACTTGTATGTTACGGAACCTTTCGCAGCATAAACAAATTTATAGCTGCGGCCATTGTTATCACCATAATCCAACTCATCCGGGTTATCAAGCATGTCAATAGCATCATCCCAATCACCAGTTGAGGCAGAATCGGCGTTATCACTACTCATTAGAGTACGGAAGCCGTAATCAGGGAACTCACGTAGTGCCAAGTCAACGATAGTGTCATACTCACCATTGAACACTTGAGTATCTAATGGGTTACCATCAGTATCGACCCAATAAACTGTAAATGGATGTGGTGCGACTTGATCATACTCATAAGTGATTGTTTGGTTCAGTTCAGTCACTGCCTGTGGCGAATCGCTGAGAAGCTTACCATTTTCATAACCAGCTATGCTAGGAGCATCAGGGGCTGTGAAGTAATCACTTTGGTTAAGTGCGGGATCTGAAATACGGACATTGAAAATTTGGGGGGCAATCGGAGTGCCATCTGTTCCCTTAGTAATTGTCCGACCTTTTTCATCGATATATTCAGAAGTAATCGTAGCATTAATGTACCAAACTGAATTGGCAGTTTTAAAGCTATTCCCAGTATTAATATAATCACGGAATTTAATCGCCATCGCTAGGTCATCTTCGGTGGGATTATTAGAATCCGTGGCACCAACGGGCGTGATGATACCGCTACCTACTAAGCTTGGGAAGGCATTTGTTGAGGTAGGTAGTGATAAATCATTACGCAGGCCACCAATGTGCAGAGTGGGTGTTTGTCCGTAGAAGGTAGTGTAATAGTAGTTGTAGGAGAACGCACCTGATCCAATTGAAGTTAAGCTAGGTAGGTTAACTAAATTAATGTTTTGCATATAATAATTACCGGAGAAAGCCCAATCACCGATGGATTGTAATTTCTGCAAACCAGTTAGGTTAATTTCGCTAAAGTTACAGGCAGAAAACGCACTCGGCCCGATGGTGGTAAGATTTGTTAACTTTGAAAGATCAAACCCAGAGAAAGTAGCAAACCAACCATCATTAGAGAAAGCCCCTTGACCAATCGTTGTCAAACTCGTGACACTGTCGAGATTGATGGTATACAAGGAAGTACAGTTTGAGAAAGAAACCATACCCAAAGTGGTTAAGCTCGGTACGTCCTCAAAATAAACGGTGCCTAAACTAGCATTACCTTCAAATGCATAATCGTCAATCGTTGTTAAAACAGGCAAATTAATTAATTGAAGGGAGGTAAAACTCTTACTCAGAAATGCTTGCTTACCAATTATTTTTAAATTGGGTAAGCCTTTAATTGTAACAGAGGTAATTGGGTAGGCAGTATTCAGAAATGCCCCTTGTCCAAGCGCAACGACATTGGCAAAATCATCACCAGTAATTGTTAAGTTACCGTCCCAAGCTTTAAAGGCATCACTACTAGTGAATGATGAACTGAACCCAGTAATTGTTGTGCCGGCCGCGTCGTATGAGAAGTCACTTTTGACGAAAGTATGCGCAGTACGAGGCGTTTTAGCTTTGGTTGCGGTGTCCTTGGCAACTTCAGGTTTAGCTGATTTTGCTTGGTCTACTTTGTTGGTAGTTGTGGTTTTAGTTGGATCTTCAGCTGTTTCTTTAGCTGAGACTTCAGTTGAAGTAGTAGTATCTTCGGTCACCTTTGTAGTTTCGGATTCATTGGTAATCGTTAAGTCGCCATCTGGTAACACATCGGGAATTTCGATGACGGGACTAGTTGTCTCAGTTGCTTCGTCATCTTTTGAGCTGTCAGTTGCTGTTATTTCGCTTTGTTCCGTAACTAAGGCATCGGCCAATACAACTGGTGTTGCGCCCATGCCACTAATTAGGGTAATTGTGGCAAGGCCAGCATAAACCCAGTTTTTCCCACTTTTGTACATTTTAAAATGTTGTTTGGTTTGGTTTTCCATAATAAATACTCCAATTTGTTAATTAATAATCGCAACATTCATATTACGTTTAGAATGTGAAGAAAGCATGAGTTGAGCGTGAAAAGACGGTGAATGCCTAGTGCTGAAGGGAATTGCTTCGAGGTTAATGGAAGTGTATGGGAAATAAGCTTCATTATAATAAGGTTGCAAACCACTTTTTGGCACACTTGCTATAATAAATTGTATTTCTGCTGCATTTAATAATATAAGGGAAACCGTTGATTTTACGTATGTGGTATACTGCTTATATACTCGGATTGAGAAGGGCAAACATTATGACTGTAAAAAATGATGAAATAAAATATCAGCAACTTGTTGATGTGACGGCAAAGCTAACGTTGACCATTGCTGCGATGGAACAGGCACTTGAAAAAAATAAACGGCTGACTGACTATTATGTTGCGCATATTGCCGATGAAAATAGTGCGGAAAACATCAAGATTTTGGCCGAGGATCAAACGTACATTCAAAACAAAATCACGGAAGTTCAGGAAATGATTGCTGATAACAAGCGAGTTATTGATGGCGGTGTTGAAATGGTTAAGACCGCTATGTTCGTTAATGAAATGAACGATGAAGATTGGGCCAATGTAATTGAAGATAACGTGCATGTCGCCACTGGTACTGAAAAGATAACTAATTATTACGCTGGATTACCAGAAGTTTAGTTAGGGTTGGGTAAGCAAAAAGCTTAAAATCAGTCGAAAAATTTATCGAATTTCAACGGATAAGTGTAGAGCAAAGGAATCGTAGAATATGAAAACATTAAAAAGATTGAGTTTGGTTTTATTCTTAGTTATTATTTCCATATTTGTAATTTGACCTTTTTGCTATTAACCATACATTTTGTCGTAAAGACAGCGAACCTATTAGTGAAGCGAAACGTGTCATATATTTTTCGGAGGATTTCTATAATGAATACATACGGTGAAACATTTCAAGCGATACGACTTAATAAGAATGTATCTTTACGGGCAGTTAGTGAAGGAATTGCAAGCGACTCGTTCGTGGGGAAGTTTGAAAAAGGATTAACAAATATTAGTTTTGATAAGTTAGTTCACTTGGTCGAAAGATTGAATGTGACGGTTGAAGAATTTTTATTTTTGGATAGTACGCACAATGATTATTTTTCAGTATTGCTTGATGAGATGAATACAGCCTATACAAATGCAGATATTAGTAAGTTGATTGCATTGGCTGATGAACAATTACGCATTTATCGGGATACCAATGTTCCGAGTTATAAGTGTAACTGGATAATGGTTCGAAGTTTGATTTCTGACTTGGAAGATGAGAAGTTAGACGATGAATTTACGAATTATATAGTTAACTATCTTGTTGGAATAAGTGAGTGGACGTTGTATGAGGTTATTCTTTTTGCCAATTCAGTGCATATATTTGACATGAACACGATTATGTTATTGACTGATGAAATTTTGAATAAGGATGCGCTTATTAATTTTGAAAAAAACAAAAGAATTGTAGTTGATACACTATTAAATATCGCTAGAGTTTTCATTGAAGACGGACAGCGTATGTATGCTTCTAGGATATTAGCTAAGGTTAAGCGTATTTCAATGGATGATATATATTACTCGAGTCGTACCAATTTTTTGTTTGTGCAGGGACTCTATGAAATAAAGTTTGGGGATCGGCAAGCAGGTGAAAAACGCTGTGATAACGCCTTACAAGTAATGGAATTGTTAGGTGATTCAGAACTCGTAGCGTTAAAAAGGCATTATCTTGATAGTTTTAACTAATTTGTGGTATATATGACACAATACTAATTTTTGTGGGCTGGGTGATTCCTCTGGAATGTTCCAGCCTTTTTTGTTGTCGCGCTTAACTTTAACTTAATGACATATCAAGTTGATTTGGATCGAATTTTTGATTACTTGCCAACACAAGAGACTTTTAAAAATGGTTTGAGAGATGAAGCTTTGATTGAAGTATTGTATGGCACGAGTATTCGTGTTGGTGAGCTTGTAAGTATGAAAATATCGAATGTTGACTACGTAAACCATCGCCTAAAAGTAATGGGCAAAGGCTCTAAAGAACGATATGTTCCGCTAGGTCGTAAGGCTGAATTTGCATTAAAAAAATATTGTTTTGAGGAACGGAATGAAAAAATACCAGCGTTTAGCGACTACGTATTTCTTAATAGTTACGGTAGACGGTTAAGTTCGCAGAGCGCTGAGTTCATCGTAGCAGACACATGTGAAAAAGCTGGCGTGTCTAAACGTGTTTATCTACACATGTTTAGACACACGATGGCTACTAATTTGTTAGATAATGGCGCTGATTTGATAAGCATTAAGCAAATTTGGGGCCATTCTAGTGTATCAACGACTATGATTTATACACACGTTTCATCGAAATCGTTGTTAGATTCTTATCATAAATTTTTCACTAGGTAAAACTTTTCGCATTTTTTAACAACTTGGATAAATATACGAGAAGTTGCATTTTATGATTTAAGTGTGAATGGTGTTCACACTTAAATCATTTGCACAATAATACACATGTGCTATTATTATCTCAGGATTCAATTCAAGTATTGTTTATGACTTTTAACTATTGGTTATTATTGGCTGTTCTTGACTATTGACTGTTCTTGACTATTGGCTATTGGCTGTTCATAAATTAATATAAATAAACAACTGACATTAGGTTGCATTGTGCGTAACGAGTTTACGGCTCAATCCATACACCTAGTTTACATAATATATATTGTATGTTAACTACGTTAAAACGTTTGTGTTGTCAGTCTAGTTTTTTATATTAAATGAATAGTAATAGTGATAGTGAAAGTAATAGTGATAGTGAAAGTAATAGTAATAGTGAAAGTAATAGTGATAGTGAAAGCAATAGTGAAAATAATAATAGTGCTAATACTAATAAATGAGAATAGTTTCTAGCTAATAAACCCTTGGAGGGAACTCCAAGGGTTTATTTTTTTATTCACATTTGAGATATTAATACAGCAAATGTGAATATTTATTGAATTAAGTTTGATATTTTATCGAAAAGAAGGGAGTGAGGGGTTACATGACTACTACTGGTATAGGTTATAGGATACGCGTTTTAAGAATATTGGAGAATGAAAATCAACTTCAAATGGCTCGGAGGATTAGTGTTGTTCAATCTACTGTTTCGATGTTGGAGCATAATGCTTATCCTGCTGATCCAAATCCATTATATAAAAAAATTGCTAGTGTGTATGGAGTTCGGCAGTCATGGCTTGTATATGGTCAAGGTCGCATGAGAGACAAGGTAGAAAATGATTAGTGATTCTTTTCGAGTTGGCACTTGAAAATCGCTTAGAACGAATTATATGAAAAAAAACCAGTTAACTTGGCTGTCGGCTGGTTTGAAGAAAAAATTGTAAAAACGTAGTACTCATTTCTTTAAAAACGGAAGGTTTGGCAACCTTTACCTGATAAACCACTTTGGCGGGTGGTATTCAAAATTAATGGAACCGACAAGAAACAACGAGAATCAACTGGAATCAATTCAAAACTGGAATCAATTCAAAACTGGAATCAATTCAAAACTGGAATCAATTCAAAGCTCGTACCAATTCAAAACTGGAATCAATTCAAAACTGGAATCAATTCAAAACTGGAATCAATTCAAAGCTCGTACCAATTCAAAGCTTGTATCAATCCAAAGCAAAGTTTGTATCAATCCAAAATTACAAAATTAGAAACAATTCAAAATTAGAATCAATTCAAATTAGAATCAATTCAAAATTAGAATCAATTCCAAATTAGAATCAATCCAAAATTAGAGTCAATCCAAAATTAGAATCAATCCAAAAGTAGAGTCAATCCAAAATTAGAATCAATTCAAAAATAGTAAGTCATTGGTAATTACTTTGTAAATACTGATGTCAGTTGTCAGTTGCTGCGACAGCTACGGAGCTACAGCTCTACGGCTGTTTGTGCTTAACTATGGCACTGGTCATTAATTTATAAGTAAATTTTAACCGGAATTTACTCGCCCGTCAAAAAAAAGCAAAAAAAATTATATACATTTTTTTTGCATATAGTTCAAATGTTTTCACATGTATTTAAGCGTTTTTGAAAAAACAGGTAAATGTTGTCACATCATAATATTCGTTTAAAGAAACTTAGAGGAGAAAAAAATGACAGAGAAAACTGGAACAATAACAAATCGAAGTAAGCGTAATCCATTTGAGATGATTCCTCGAGATTTATTACAAGACCACTCTATCTCATTTGGTGCGATGGGACTTCTTAGTAACATGGTAAGTCATTCTACTGAATTTACGTTGCATAAAACGTGGTTATATACTACAAATTCAGTAGATGGTCGTCGAGTTGTTGATAAATACTGGCAGGAACTTGTTGAAGCAGGCTATTTATTTCAATGGCGTAAACGTAATGGTCAACGCCTAGATTATGCTTATGATTTTTCTGTTGAACGTTTTACAGCAAGTGAAGTATTAGCTTTGGTAGAGGAACGATACAATTCTGGGTGGATGATATACCGCAAAGAATTGGGAGCTAAATTACTAACTCCTGAAACTGATATTCGGTCGGCGTTACCAGAAAGTTTTGTTGATACGGATCGAGATGAGATTCAAAAAATGCACGAAAAAGGTATGTCCTCAGGTGTTCAATTTGTACACCTCAACAAAGCCCGTCAAATCAAGGATTCTTCAGGTGTGCATTCTGAACAGCTCACCGTGAGCTGTTCAGCCCGTACAAGTAATAAAGACTTAATAAATAAAGACTTAATAAATGATGATGATGATGAATATGTGTCAATGAAATCTGCCAACAAAAGCCAAGATTCAGTTGTTCCTGAAAAAACAGAAAAAAATGATAGCGCTGAAAAAGAATCAATGTCTGAAACAGTAATTCGCGAATTTGAGGATTCATTTGGGAAAGCGTTAAATCCGACTGAGAAAAAACATGTACGAAAATTGTCTCAAAAATATTCACGGGATGACCTCATGAGTGCGATAGAAATTACGAGTCTGTATTCGCCTACAAATGCACCTGTAAAATATTTTGAAACAACACTATCGAACTTGCATAAAAAACGTGCAGAGAAGTCTGAATTACGAATTCACGATATTCCGTTAGTTGCTGATATTTTCCACACTGAGTATTTAAACTCAAGTGCCAATTAAGTTGTGCAAAGGAATTGGATGTCACATGAATCGTTCAGAGTACAGAAAAATAAAGAGAAAGAAAGTCGTGGGTGAGTTACCAGTTTCATTTCGCCAAGTTGCCGTTTACAAAAAAGAGTCGGATTGGCTTGAAGTAATTATTTGTATTGTGTTTGGTGTTTTCTTGGTGTTATTAGTTTTTGAAATTGGTGTTCACTTAGGTTTTATTCATACAAAAATAGAGGTGAAGTAATGAGTATTGTTAATACATGGCACGTTATAGCTCGTGCATTAGTTGTTCAACCAGTAGATGGCGACCCAAGTAATTCTGTCGCTGGTTTGTCGGAGGAACTATTAAAGTTTGATATTCCCCGGTCAAATTCAAAAGATGATTACAAAGCGGGTGATGTGGTTAGTGTTCAATTTTTCAAAGGTGATTGGAAATTCATGGGAATGGTTCGAGTTGAAGCACGTCCATTCCGTTTTTCCTCAGAATATTCAGAGTTAGAAGCTGAAGGCATTGTGCTTAGCAACATTGGCGAGTATGCAGATATTGCTAAGCCAATCATTCAAACTTTGGCATTGGAATCTGTTTCTAAATTGTTGCTGCGTAAGTAGTAATTCTGTTTTTAGTGTTTGAAAATTGGAGGTTTTTTTATGCAAGGTCAAAATCAAAAAGTTAAAGGATTAAGTTTGCGGGTAAAAGTGATTGTAGTAATCGTTGGATTGGGTGTGATTTTTTTAACTTTGTTGCTCTTTAATGGTTACATGAAAAATTCAATAAAAAGTGATTTAGGCAGTGGGTTGGATTTGAAGCAAACTGTACGTTTAAACAGTGTGATGAATTCTCGGAACCTTGCTAGACACCGTAAGGTAATATTAGTTTTCTTTAAATCTGGATGTCCTGATTGTCAGTCTGTGACCAAACAAGTTAATGAATTGGTGCAAGAAAATCCCGATATATTGACGGTTAAGTTAGACGCTAAATCTGCTAAAAGTAAACGCTATTTTGATTTGTATAAGGTGAAACATGTGCCTACTTTTCAGCGAATGGACGATGGGTTTGTTAGTAAATATCAAGGGGTTGATGTAAAAAAAATTACCGAAATGTTTGAAAAAAATGAATGATGATTCTCACTCTGTAATCAACTTTTAGAGGAGAAATAGAGCAATTGTGGGATTTATGAGTTTCAGCGAAATTTGTTGATTATTTTGAGAAAGTGTAGAGGAAAAGATAATGAGAGGTATTGGTGAAAGTTATCCTGCATATTTTTTTCGGTGGTGGAAGCCTCGAAAAATACTGCACCGTTTTGTTTGGGTGGGTGCCGTGTTCTTAACGATGATTGCATTATTTGTGTCAGCTCGTTTTGACGCAAGCCCTATTAGTGAAAAACCTACACCGTTGAATATGTACCAAGGGTTCGTTAATTCAAATGATTCAATTGCGTTAGTTTCAAAAAAGTATTCTGAAACTAAAAATGTTTTGGTTGCTCAATTTGCAATAAGTAACTCAAATGATGGTGTTACAGTGCCGTTTAACAAACTTGCTTTCCAAGTTCAGGTAAAGAATTTAAGAGCTGCTAAGGACGCAAAAGTTGAAATAATTCCAACAACCGAGAGTCATTTCGTGCTGTTAATTAGGGGCTTGAAAGATAACTATAAAGCTTTGACTTTTAGCGTTGCAAACATAAATGATGTGGACGATTTAGGCGCTGATGATTCTGATTTAGCGACAGATGTAGATTTAGTTAATGAGTATTCATCATCGTCATCGTCGCAGCAAAATACACCTGATATTTTGAATTTTTATGTGCTTCCCACAAAGAAAATGGTCGATAACAAAATGACGATTGATTCAAAAATAGGTTATGCCGTTTCTGGTGTGAATACACAAATTAGTGTTTTAAAAGCGCAAATCAAAAAGGGAACTGATCGTATTGAACTTCACAACAAAGAGATACAACAAAACCAGCAAAAGATTAAAACATTACAAGACAAAATGAAGTACGATGTTCAATCTGAAATTGATAATGATAACAATACAATTCAAGGCTATCAAAGTGATATAGGTTCAATTCAAAATCAAATCGATTCAATTAATGCTAATAACAAAAATTTTGAAGAAAAAATTGCATTACTTGAGAAACAAAAAAGTGATATTAAAGCCGGGGTTGTAAAGTTAGGCGGTAAAGTTGTTGTTCAACAAATGAAGTAAGACACTTTAAAAAAAGTATTCTTGGTCATATTTTTATGACTGTTTTATATAGCGTTTTGTCATATTGATTGGCAAAACAGCTGTTTCGTTTGTGCACACAGTACAACGCACAAAAAGCACGCAAAGTGAAATAAAAGCACTCGTTATAGCACACGGACAGCACACAGCGAGAAAATTTAGGCGCCTTTGGAAACCCCCACACTGTGGGGTCGGCTGCTTGTCAGGCGATAGTTTCCCTTATGCTCTTTAGAAAATATTACGGCGTGTGCTAATTCTGAATGAATTTGTAGAGATTATAGGTTCATCCAAAATAGAAAAACGAAAGGTGGTTTTACTGTTATGAGTCGGCTAGATTTGAAAAACGTACCTGATGATGTTGTTAAAGAAATTGAAGTTGGTGCTACTGAAAGAAATATGAGTAGGTCTGAATATTCTGTTAGGCTGCTGAAGCTTGCGCTTAGATTTGAGAATGAAAAACAAGTTTTATCGCCGTATCAATATGTTCTAAATCAGCAAAATATGTTACTGAATAAGTTAACCAATGGGAATAAAAAAATTGTGGATAAACTTGATGATTTGCAGGTTCAATTCGATATGTTTTTTGATGAGAATGGGTAAAACAAATGACGTGAGGAATAAGAATGGGAAAAAATATAACTATCCGCTTGAACGATAATGAGACTCAAATACTTAATGAAATTGTTGATTATTTTAGCCAACAATCAAAGATTGTTTTAGGCAACAGCAATGGTACGTATAGTCCCGTTTTGAAAGAAGTTTTGCGTAGCTTTTATAATGTTTTTGTTGCAAATAATTTTAGCGATGATTATTTAAAAAGGACTGAAAATATTTTTAATATGACGGCTACGGATCCAGCAATTGTTGAATTAAAAAAGTTTGTAATTGAGTCCCATGATGATTTGAAATCCCAACAAAATCAAATTGATTTAATGATTACTGAGAGTTTATTACTTGCGATGAGGTCTTTAATATTGTTATCGCCTAGTTACGAAACCGAATTGGAAAAAACTAATTCATTTTATGTTAGAGGAACTCGTGAAAACGAGATTTATGAAAAATTAAAAGATATAAGAAAAGATGGAAAGGATGTCAATTTTAATAAAACAAAATGGCATAACTAGGTGTGTGCAATGTTATCTAATTTTGAAAAACAGAGTCAAACTGAATTGTTTGATATTTTGGAAAATTTGTCACGTTTGAATTTACGATGGTTCGCTGAAATCGGTGAGTATGATTTTTATTTTAAGAGGTTTGTAGAGCCAATTGAATCAATAAGTAGTGATGAAAATATCATTCAAAGAATTAGTACGGAACGTGAATTGTACGTTAGACTTGTCGAGTTTCAAAGCCTTTTAGGAGGTGATGACAGTGATGAGAAGGAAATAAGCGTTGCTGCTAACGATAGTCAAACAACCCGTTCTCGAGCTAGTAAATATCATCTTACGGTAGTTGAAGCGTTTGTTGATACTTATCGTAAATTTGGTTATACGACAACGCAAATAGTTGAATTTTTATCTGAAAAAGGAATCGTCACTTCACTAAAACAAGTGAATAATGTTATAGATTCTCGCAAGTTAAAAAGATATGTTTCAATTCGTAAACGCAGCAGTAAAGATTATATTGATGTACTAGCTATTTATGTAAAAACATTCATGCAATTTGGTTTTAAAGTTTCAGAGATGGTTAGTTCACTTGCTGATTTGGGTATTGAAACTTCTATAAAACAAATTAATAATGTGATTTATTCGCGGGATTTGTCTCGGTTTGTTTCTAGTTCAATAGCGGAAACTAGCGTTTGTGTTTATGAGTGAAAACAAAGGATTTTATTCAGATAAAGGTAGCAATGCGAATGTTGTTACTATGTGGGAATTTGCGTTACCTAGTAATACAAATAAGTTTTCAAATTTTGTGAAATATACTAATAGAAATGAAGCAATCAAACGTGATGATTATAGTGATTATGTTGGGTACACTTCACGTGATTCTGCGCGTGTTATTGATTTTGATGAAGAAAATTCGGATAGCTATACAACATGTTTTAATGGTTCAACAACACATATGACTGTTGATGATGTTGCTGCCCTGGAGGCACAACTAAATTTGGCACAAGACCATGGTAGTCCATTACAAAAAGGTGTGATTTCGTTTAAGACCGATTGGTTGGTTGATAACGGTATTGTAAGTTTTGATGATGGCGATGTGACTAATTTTAAAAATGGTAATAGACATGTTTTTCAAAACAAATTGAAGTTAGCAGTTCAAAATGCGCTTGAAGAAAAGGGTGGATTACTTGATATGGAAAAATTTAATTCGCCGATTTGGTGGGGGAATGTTCACTTAAATACTGATGATGTTCATGTTCATATTGGTATTTGTGAATCTGGAAAATCGAAAAGAGATTTGACCAATGAAGGTGAAACTAAAGGCGAATTTAGGCAGCATTCCATTGATCACTTTAAAAGAGCTATTTACGATTATGTTAGTCAAAATAATAGACTGGTTGAATTAGAAAGAACTGAGAATGAGTTGAGTAAAGATATTCAGAAACGACATGTTATGCAAGTTAACCTAAAAAATGATTATTTACTTAATAGAGCTTTCAAAGCACTTCCAAAAAATAAAAAAGTTTGGCGTGAAAAGTCTAATTCAAAGCAGATAGCAGCTTCAAAAAAATTAGTTCATGAGTATATTGAAAATGTATTAAAAGATGACCCATTATTTCAAGATTTTATTGGAACTTTGGAATCTTATAACGCTACGTATCGTGCGAATTTTGGTGATATACGTGTTGACCAGGTTGAAAGAGGCACTAAAGAATTAAAGGCAGATTTATCTAGCGCAATTTTCGCTAGATTTCGAGATATGGATTCTGGTGATTTTGAAAAGGACATAAAGGAGGAATTTGAAAATTCATCTGATAAAGAGAATGAAGAAGCTATTAATAGTTTGAAAGACCAATTGAAACGTACTAGTGACAGTACTTTGCAACGCAAATTGAAGCAAGAAATTGGTTTACGAAAAATGGCAATCCGAAAGCACCACATTGATGATTTAAAGTCTATTGCTGATGAACGGTATTCAAATGTATTGGGCTTAGAGAAGCAAGCTAGTGTGAAGTTTCATAATAGCGGAAAAGAACTTTTATCTTTTAAAAAAAATCAGTACCGAATGCAATCACGCTTTTATGAACTTTCACTAAAAGCAACTTATCAGATGAGCCAAGATGAACGTGACGAAAAGAAGTTGCTGGAAGTTTATGGGATTGATGTGGTCAATATTAATCCTGACAAATTGTCAGCTAAGAGTGAGGGTAATTTGGTGCATATGCTTGATAGAGAAAGCAGGCTAATTTCTAAAGTGTCCGAGGAGGAGTTTAAGGAATTTGGTGACATCTACGGATTGCAACCTTCTGTACTAGGTCGCCGTAATCAGATTAATGAATTACATCGTTTGCGGCAAATAACTGAATATAAAGGACAGGTTCGAGATAAAAATATTTTGCTAAAAAACATGGATAAAGATTCTTTGAATGCTAAACGGATCCGTGGTGAAATTGGTGGAATTTTCAATAATTTGAAAGTCTTGTACGCTGGCGGGGCTGCTACTGATGTTGAGCGTGAGCGAGTTTTAGTAGTTGCGAATTATTCAAATACTCGTCACCGTAAGGAGCTACGTGCTGAACGGAATAACAACGGTTTAAGGCTGTCTGGTTCTTTTTTGAGTAGTGTTCGTACATTTATTGCTTTAGCTTCAAAAGAGCGTCAGGTTGCAATTTTGAAGCGTCCAATTTCTTTTGATTCTGATTTTGATTCTGATGAAATTGAGTTGCAACTTGAGGAGCGTAAACGTGAGCAAGATATGAAACAGACTAATTTGAATATTTAGCATTAACACAAGGAAAAAGGTGAAACAGTAATGGTTGATAAGATGATTTTAGAGATTATTATATTGGTGTTATTAATAATTTTGGAATTAATTATTTTTTTTGCAGTAACTAAAATGGTCTATATTAGTTCTAAGAAATTGAGTAGTAGGCGTGAAATCTCGGAAAATAAATTCAAGTCGCTAGTAAGTACAGGTAAGTCAGAAATCCCAGAACGCGAAAAATTTATTTTTCAGTATGGGTATGAGAGGGCTTTGTACGATGTTGGTTTGGAAAATAAGATGAGTTACCGAAAAAATGAAGATGTGACACCTTATGATGGCGCTAATGGAGAAATAGATAATGAAATATAAGTATATTAAAGTCAATGATTTAGAAATCGTATTAAAGGAAAATCTTACCTTTAAGCATATTGATTTATATCGTTCTGTTGCCAATGATATTATGCGTGAAGTGAATTCATACTTTGCGAATAACAAGGTGCATATAAAAAATGAAAGTCATTTGATTGAAATAGCTAATTCATTGCAAGCTGCACATTTGAATTTAGCCGAGGCAGATACTAAACGTTGGGCTGCCGTCGGGGCATTTCATCGGTTGATTGATTAATGAATTGGAGGTGCGTTATGAAAGAGGAATTAATATTTATTGTTCGATTGGATAATGGGAAGTGGTTCAGTTTTATTAATGATGATGGTACTGAGGATTTTATGTGTGCAGCTATTAAACGTACGTATGATGAAGCAGTTAGTTTAGTTAACTTGGTTGGTGGTGAAATCTATAGAATTCCATGCCCAGTGTTAACTGTGAATGCACACAAAAGTAGTTCTGATGAGTTACTCATGAATGAGAGTAAGGCATTGGGAAAAGCATGATTATAGCGGTGTGGATTTGTTTTACTTTTCTTTTACTAGTGTTGATTGCTTTGTCTGCTGTAAATTTTATTGAAAACAAGATTATCAGAGTTGTTGCTCTCGTACTAGTATTAGTTCTTGCTTGGGTTATTAAAGATATTATTAGTTCTATTATCGTTACAAATATTAAGTCATGGTAAGAAGAATGACTGTGTGCATTATGGGTATACCGTTAATGCTCATTTTGGAAAGGTGATATACCAGGCATAGCAATTGTGCACTAAGGGTGTGCAATATCGAAATTGTTTAATCAGTAGATGAGGTTGGTTAAAGTGTATGAAAATTGGTTATGCTCGTGTTAGTTCTGACGGTCAAAATCTTGATCGTCAAATTGCCGCATTAACTGAAGCTGGTGTTGAAAAATTATTTGTAGAGAAGTTGTCTGGTGCGAGTTTTGAAAATCGTAAAGAATTTCAAAAAGCAATTGATTATTTACGTGAAGGTGATTTTTTAGTTGTTGAAGCATTGGACAGGCTTGGACGCAATTATGACGATGATAAATTTGTTATTGAGTTGCTCGATAAGAAAAAAGTTGGGCTAATTGTAACTAGTATGCCAATTCTTAATCAAGAGATTGGTGATCCGTCAATGCAAAAATTTATTCGAGATATGATTTTCCAAATGTTAGCGTGGATAGCAGAGCGTGAAAGAACAGAAAGTAAGCGTCGACAAGCGCAAGGCATTGCGATTGCTAAAGCGGAAGGGGTTTATAAGGGGAAAGTTCCTGAGTATTCTGCAAATGCTAAGAATTTGGCTAAACGTGCAGTATATAATCAAGTGAAATATCAATTAAGCATAGGATTATCTGTTTCTGAAATCGCTAGGTCAGTTGGTATAACTCGTCATACTGTGTATGAAATAAAAAAGAGATGAACCGGCATTTTAAAGCCGGTGATGTAAGCAAGCAGCGTGAATGGCAGAAAATAGTTGAAAGAATAGAGGGCATTACGATTAATAAGAAATTTTTACAATTGCTTAGCAGAGTAAATTATCAAATTGGAGATGATAAAGTTTTACTGTCGAACGTAATAAATGTGTTCTTGCAGATTGCTCGGTGGTCGGTATTGTTGTATGGCGTTCCAGGAGCGATAAGTTCTTTACTGATTTTGAACCTAAGTGCTAATGTAAATGTACAAAGTGTCACTGCTACGATTGTTTCCATGTTGAATATGGGCGCGGTTTTCGTTTTGATGATTTATGCTGCTTTGATATTAATAGAGGTCAATTTAAATGGTCATTTTTCTGGGAAATGGCTGATTACTGTGGTTAATATCATAGTGGTGCGAGTTAGTAGTGGGTTGATTACAAATAGCGTTAGTTCGGTAAATAGTCTTGCGTTACAAGGATTGCCTTACTTTGTTGCATATGTAGTATTGTTGATTTTTGCACGTAGAATTGGTAAAAGACAAGGATGAACCAAAAATTCCTTTTGGAGAAACTGTTGAAGTGATTGCTTACGGTATTTAAAAATAGTTCATCATAGAAAAATAAGACTCAAGATTTCTTTTTTTGAAACTTTGAGTCTTATTTTTTATGTATACACTGGTTTCATCATTAATTGTAAATCAGAGTAAATGAAGTTATGTTTCAATTTCGTATTATAAAAATCTTATGAACGCTTGTTTTTAAAAAATGGAAGCGCTATAATTATTTTCGTTGTTTTTTGATATGTTTATCGTTGCATAAATAAAAAATGATGAAGAAGAGAGGGGAATTAAATGATTTTGTATCGTAAATATTTAGAAGATTATTCGGTAATGTGGGAATTTCTGGAAATTGATTGTGATGACAGTTTAGGTAAATTAACGTATCAACGTAATTGGCGCAAAGGGTACGCTACTAGAGCACAAGCCGTTGAGGCAAGTCGCAAAATTGTTGATCGTAATGTTCCTGTTACGTCAGCAGTTTATTTCTCAGATTTAGTACGTTTATGGTTTGAGGATTATGCAAAAAAGGTAAAAGGAAGTACTGTATTGAGGGCTAAGTCGATGTTTGAATGTCACTTTCTATTATCTCGAATGCTTGGAGATTTTAAAGTATCTGAAATTTCAGAAAGTGAAATAAAGCGAGTCATTGAAGTGCTAATCAGTGAAGTGACCAAATACAAGCGTTGTATTTATTATTTATCTCAAGTTTTTAAATTTGCCCTCGAAAAAGAAATTTGCAATGAGAATCCAGTTGCAGCTATTTATGTTCCTGGTGAAGTTACAACTAATAAAGTGGTATCTCCACACTGTGAGAATTTTTGGGAGATGGAAGATTTGAATAAATTCATGAAGATTATTCAGCCAAAAGATTTGTGGAAACTTGATAGAAGATTTGTGTATTTTAGATTATTAGCTTACACAGGTATGCGGAATGGCGAACTGATTGCATTATCCTGGAATGACATTGATCCGATTCGTCACGAAATATTCATCCATAAGAGTGCATCACGCGACCAAGACGGAAAACAAATAATTAGTGATACTACGAAAACTCCATCTGGAACAAGAATTATTAGTATTGATTCAGAGACAAGTTCTATTCTGGCAGCGTACCGTACACTTGTATGCCCAAAGTCATTTGATGAATTTATTATTCCTAATTCTGTTGGCAATATGTTGAGTTTGACGCGTCCAGATACCTGGTTGCGGCGAATTATCCGACGTTATAAGTTGAAACCAATATCAATTCACGGATTCAGACACACGTTTGCAACGTTAGCGTTTGACGCTGGAATACGTGTTGAAGAAATACAAGAACAGCTTGGTCATTCGGATTCAAAAACTACGGTACAAACATATATTCATATAACAAACCGAGCTAGAAAAAGACGTATAAATAGATTTCATGAATATTTACGCTTGGGAAAATAGAAAATAATGAATGCGTAGTATAATAAACATATAACCTTGTAGAAAAGTAAACAGGTCGTGTTGACGAGATAATAGAACTTATAATCAAGATTACAGTTGAAAATGAGGTAATTTGAAAAATGAAGAAACTCAGTAAGGTAATGTTAGCTTTAGTTGTCAGTTTAAGTATCGCACCAGCAGCGCTTACTCCAGTGAACGCATCGACAATGCCTGACGTACACAAAATAACAAGTGTGCCCAAGGCATTCCGAGGTACGTGGTACAAGTATGGTTATATTGATAATGAACAAACAGGTGTATCTCACAACGGTTATATAAAAGCGAAAGTAAGCGCTAAGAAATTTGATTACTCAAAATACACAAAGAAGTTTTCACCTATGGCACTTACTGATGCTGGGTCAGAGTGGCAATTCATGCCATATAAAACCAGTGGAAAAGGGATTAAATCAAATACCATTTATCTACTAAATGGTCAGGGTATTCAAGTTGTTCGAGCACTCAAGGTAAACGGACAAAAAGTGATGATCGTTAATAGTGAGCAAGCGCACTCAACAACGCTCACCATTTATGCCAAATCAAAGAACGTCAAATTGATAAAGAAAAGTGTTGAAAGCGTAAATCCATTTGGAATGGGAATTGATTCTAAGAATGATGCAAAAAAACAACGCAAAGACTATATCAAGATGAATAAAATAATCAAGAAATATATGGGTAAATCATTGCACCTAGCGAAGCTTAATCACTTTGGTGTAACCATAAGATATTACACAGCGATTGATTACGTCAAATATAACAGTAACTACATTCCATATTTATAACCATGGTAATAACTGTTTGTATATCTACGCGCCAAGTATTCATGTGTTTAGGAAAATAGAAAAAAGCTGCCAAGTAATTGTTGGCAGCTTTTTTTGATTTTTACACATAGTATATTCGCCAATCCCTTGAGAATATAGGGATTGACTATTTTATGGTTAATACAGGATCAATTGCAATTAAAAATAGAAATTTAGTGTCTGCTAAAGCATACTAGCACCATAGCATTAAGCAGTGAATTAGCGCAATTATGTCTAATTATAGAAATTAATTTTACAGATGTTTGACAAAGTGAATTATAAACTGTATCGTTGCACACAAGTTCCACAATCTCCACATTTTCCACATTCAGTTTAAGGGCTGGTATCCCTTTCCACTTACAACTTCTGGTGAGAAGTTCATCCCAAATATAGGGGGGATTTATATGTACTTAGATAAAAAGTTACGTGTAAGTATTGCAACCATTTCAGCGTTAACCATTGGGAGTGTTGTAGTTCCATCCGTAGTATCTGCTGAACAAGTATCTCAGAATTCGGGGAACTATCAAGTTGGACAAGTAGTTTCAAGCGATTCAGATGTTATCGGTAGTTCTCACGTCACTGTTTTAGATACTGATAAAAATGCACAATTTGAGGGGATTGTTGCTAATAATCCAATTCTTAAACAAGCGAATAAATCGGATGTTCCTCAAGGAATTCAAGAGATTGCTGCGAATGACGACCAAACAGCATATGCTGCAACGAATGAATTGTGGGATAATCTTCAAGTGGCATTAAATGATTTAACAGCGTCATCTAGTTATTCCAACTCGTCTGATAAAGCGAAAGCAAATCAAATTCAATCACTATTAACAAAATATGATGGTGCAGAGGTATCATATGAATTTGCTGATAATGTAGGTGATACTCGTGTATTAACAGTTGAAGGATTTTATGAAAAAATCACAAAAGGCGGCGTGAACGATTTCGCTTCAAGCAAGAAAGCGTTACCTAAATTACGTTCGTATTATGGACGTATAGAGATTGCTGGTGCTGAAGGGGTTGGTCTTGGCGCAGCCTCAGGTCCTATTGGAGCGCTTTTACTTGTTAGTGGTAGTACAGTTTTAATTGAACGAGCTAACGCCGCGCAATCTGATATAAAGGCATGGATTGCGAAAGGTTCATCAAAAGGCGGGGCGCGCATCACGGTAACTGACGAGTTTCCAATTTCGTCCTTGAAGTCAATTAAACAAGCAAAAATTAAAAAGTTGTGATTGTTTATGATAATTGCGCTGATTATACTATTCATTGAATGGTTGGTTTCAGGTTGGATGTTGCTACGAGATAAGTATAAAAATACGGTCTGGCCTAACCCTAAAGTCACATTTTTAGGGAGTTCAGTTGGTTTGATAGTTGTGTTAATTCAATGCATTCATTTATACTGGATTTAACATAACGTTCCTTATTTCACTAAGATAATAAAAGGAAGTCATTCGTAAGTGAATGGCTTTTTTTGCTGGGTATTTATTCAAGAATACTGTTAAAAATCTATTGAACTGTATTTTAGTAAGATTAATGATAATACATCTACATGGGAGCCTGCTTATGAAAGACGATAAATTATCGATTGAAGTAAGTTCAATTAGAGAACTTAAAGAGCTGACAAACAGTTTTAAAATGAGAAATAAAGGTAGTCAAATTCATTATTACGATGAACATGGACTTGCGAGCAGTCAGCCAGTTGGTACTAAATTTATTTTATCCATTAATGGTGAAAAAATGAATGTACGAACGTTGACACCTAGTGATTCAACAAAATTAAACTATCAAGCAAATGAGAGTACGAAAATAGCTAATCGAAATGCTGAATTTGAAGCTTTTTTAGATGATAAAGGCATTGAACATAGCCTTTTTTCAATTGGTCGATGGGTTTTGATTGATCAAGTTAATCATCATGGATTACGGTTTGATGAATCTGTTGGTTATTATTCTTCGATGAGTCATGATGGTGAGTTTGGAGGAGTTAAAAATTTCATCCGAGATTACTATAAGGTTTCTGATGAAAAAGCAATTAAAGAGTATAAGGAATGGCTTTCGGATTTTAAACCAGAAAGTCAGGTTGATGTACCATTTAAAAAAAGTAATGTTTTTTCATTATCAAAACTTGATTTAGTTCTTGGCAAAAAGGATGTTATTGATACTTACTTGGTTGAAGAACGTAAGATTAGTCAAAAGTTAGTTGATGATTTATATGGTGCTAATTTAATTAGTGTTGATACAAAGAACAATATAGATTTTTTGTGGTATGACCATGATGGTAGTCAAATTGTTGGTGCTGATAAACAAGGTACTGTGAAGAATTATAAGAAGTTTCCCGAACATGGTAATTTTAAAGGAATTGCCAGTGGTTCTGCTAAAGGTTATGGATTTAAGTTTCGACATAATGGGGGCGATGAAGTTTTAGTAATAACCGAATCACCGATTGATTTAATTAGTTATTATCAAGTGAATGATGATATGTTTAACGAAAAATCTTCAGTTACAATGTTGTCTACTAGTGGTGTATTAAAACTGTTGAATCGTACTGAACGCAGTGGGAAAGTTGAATTTAACGGTGTCTTACCTACTTTTCTTCGTGATAGCGGTAAATTGCCACAAAAGATAATTATCGGTTTTGATAACGATGATGAGGGTTTAAGTGCAGTTGATTCTTTTCTACAGAATGCGGAAGTTTTGTTACAGAATACGGATGTTGAAGTTCATTTACCTATTGAAGGTAAGGATTGGAATGAAGAATTACAATCAGGTGCTAGCGGGCGTGTTGTATATACTGCTAATGGATTCGAGTTAGCACGTCGTGGCGGTGCCTATGTTCCTACGGTTGTTAGTTTTAATGATGATAAAGATATTTCAAGGAAAAACAGTAGTATTGGTCGGGGAAAAACTAGATAAATGTTGTAAATATGACTTTCTGAATATGATTGTCATATTTTTTTGTGCCGAAATACTGTTAAAACTGTAATAAAAAAAAGTGCTTTATTCTTAACTCAGGGAAAAAGGAAAGTATACGAGGATATTAGTGATGGATAAATTGAACGCGTTTTTGGATAGAGCAGTTACTTTGTTTACGGCAGATAAGGCTATTACTTGCGATTTACGGTGTTATTTGGCTGCAAGTGGTTTTAGTTTGATGGGCAGTGATCAAGTTAACAAAATTTGGCTAAAGCACTCTGTAAATGGTGTGGTAGGTACTTATGATGTTAAAAATGTTGATTTGTTAATTGCTAAATTGATTGATTATCTTCATTCTGTTAAATCATTCGGTAAAAACATTTTGTTATCAGATTTATCGTATTTTGAAATATATGAAAAATCTATTGGAGAAATTGTTGAACAGGAGACTAACGAATTTAGTGATTCATTATTTTTAAGTCCTGATGATTTACTTTATTACGATGTAAAGGCGTTTTTTTATGGAACACTTGAAAATCGTTTAGTAGATTCTGATTTTAAATCATTTGTTGTTATGCTGGCAAGCAATGGCATTAGATATGTGGTTGAGCATGGTTTAATAGACGATTTTGAAACTGAGCCTGATGTAATTGATTTTTTTGAAAGGCATTCAAAAATGATTTTGAATAAGTTCAATATTCAAAAACAAGAACTAACTGACCTAGATAAGGTGAATTTAGGGAAAGTTGCCTTTGTATCGGAATGTATACCGATTGTAGAGTCATTTATTCAGTTACTTGATTCTCGAAAAACTGATTTAGCAATTGGAAAACAATTTATTTGATGACAGAAAGGAGTTGTTGTTAACGAATGACTATTAAAGATGATTTTAAAGCCCAAGCGATGTTGATTAATGATATGTCGTGGAGTATACGCCGTAGTTACGGTAAACCTGTTGAATATAGTGAGAATACTCGCTACAACGTAGTTAGTTTGATTGAACGTAGTGAATATCCAGAATATTTTGTGGATTATGGTGATTTAGACGCTCTGAAAAACTATCAAGACGCGCACTCTGATGATATTGAATTTGACGCACCGTTTATTCGTGGATGGCAGTTTGATTTAGCAGCTAAATTTCAGGTTGATGGTGAAAAATTGAGTTAGAGGGGTGAACGTATGGCGTATAACTCGTATCGTAAAAGGTCATTTAATGTTAGTAAGAACCAAGCTAGAGAATATGCTTCAGAGCTGGAAGAAATATCAACATATTTTAGAAATACAACGGTTGATATTTCGTCGCATTTGGATTCTGTTTATTTTATGTTTAATCAAGAGACTGGTTTAGATCGACGTACTAAAGCAAAGAATTTTGATGGCTGGAGCGTCCGCCTATCGAATCATAGTTATGATAATCAGTATCACTCTTTGAACCGTGCTAATCATGTAATCAATATTAAGTCATCTAAGCTTGATTTCATTGAAAAATACAAAAATGTAAACAATACTTTGACAACAATTTTTGAAACATTGCAACAAAATGGAATTGATTTATGTGACGTTAATTTCATTAATTATGCTAATAATGTTTCGGTTAAATTGTCTAATAGAAAAACGCTTAAAACACTTGTTAATTTAGAAACCATAGAAAGAGAAAAAAAGGTGGAAAAAATGGCTGAAGAAAAGGTAAATGCCCGTGATTATACTTTCGCACCAGTAAGTGCAAACACGGTTGGTGAAATGATTATTACGGATATTAAGCAGCGTCCGTCCAAGGCAAAAGGTAATCGGGAATTTCTTGCAACTCAATATACGTTCCGCAATGATATTGAACAGAAATATGCTCATGGGGCTGGTATGAATTTTTCTGACCGTACATGGGCAGCCAACGACGGTAGTTTGAAGGCGGGATATGATCACTTGAATGATATTGCCGACGCGGCTGGTTTGCTAGGCGACAAGAAAATCACTAATCTTGAAGAAGCTAAGGAAGTTCTTTTGAATCAACCGCTCAAAATTAAAGTGGCGTTACGAAAGGATTATACTGACCATGAAAATATAGAACATTTTTCAAATGCGGTATGGGCAAAAAATGTTTCACCAACTGATAAACCGGTTGTCGAACATGATTTTGAGCAACGCGCTAAGGTTCGTGCTGAAAAAAAAGCTCAAGCTTCTCAAGTAGAGACAGAAACTAAATCGAAAGAACAAGTTGTTGAAGTTCATAAAAACAAGGGCGGTATTTCTCGTTAAAGATTTATGTACTTTCGAACTGTATGAAAAAGAGAATACGAAAAAACGCAAAAAATATGACAATTGTATTCAATTTGTCATATTTTTTTTGCCGTTTTTACTGTTAAAACCGGTTTCTTCAAGTTTCGTCGATACTTTATATATAAATAGATTACGAGGTGTAGACATGGAAAAAACGGTTGATAACACTACGGATACAGGATTTATTGCTAGTGACGATTATTATTCTATTTTTAAAAAGAATTTGGGATTTGGTACAAAGAATGAACCAAGTAACTTCACGGTGAACGAAAATAATCCATATCCAAATCAGCTTGAAAAAGCGGTGCTATGGATGACAAAGAATCAAGAGTATACCACACAAGAATTAAGTGAGGCTGTGAATGAATTAGTTGTGAATGCTTCTATTGAGCAGAAACTTGTTAAATTAGATGTTGGTGTTGTTGACGTTGTACGTACTTTGTCTAGTGGACGAACTGTTAATAATAAAATGCTAACCATTAATGGTGTTGAGACAAATACTTCGGTTAAAGATATTTTGGGTGATATTGATGGTTTTGATATATCTGATTTTGCGTTTTATTGTGAATCTGATGAAGCAAAGCCTAAGAAATTTGTAAGGCGTGATGGTTCTGAACGTGTTGATAATGTATTTGGAAGTGTTCAAATTGTTTCTTTAAAAAATGATATTAAAGATAATGATTCTGGGGAGTACATGTTACGCCAGTTTTTTCCAACTATAGAGTCTGGTGACAAACCTTGGATAAGCTCTTGGAACGTTCACAACGCAAATCGTTTAGTTGCTATTAATAATCTGTATAAAGTTACTAAGAAAAGGTTTGAGGAAAAGGGCGGTGCTATTGATGTTGCTGGACTAGAACGTAATTTGGCTTCACCGTTTGATACTGAAATTCATAAAATTGAAGTTGCTAGAAATGAATTGGCTGACGGAACTCGTCCTTTGAGTGATTATTTTGTATTGCAGCAAGGTTCTTTTGTTAATAACCGTCTTTCTCTTGATGATTTTTATGAAAATGGTGGCTTTTCATCTGATACATCAATTGTTTCGGCTGCTTTAGCATGTTCCAAGTTATATGTTAGTGGTGGAAAAGGTAAACCAATTTTAATTGATGAAGATGTTATTCAAAAAATAAAAAAAGTCCGAGATGAAAGTATTAATGGTTTGGACGAAATTAGTGAAATGACTCCTGAAAAAGAACAAGGTAGTATTGCTTTTTTGTTTAAGGATAGGCTAAAACGGCATTCTTATGGGAAGTCCACGAAATTTGACACATTATATTATAACGCCAAGGGCTGGCGTGCTGGTGTGAGTGTTCCTCGCTATGGCGTTGTATATGCTCTTGACTCTTTTAAAGCACAGTATGATGAGTTTTTAAATTACAAGTTAATGAATGATTATGAAAAAGAGCTGGATTCTGATTATGCTAAGCCGTTTATGACTAAGAAAAACATCAATAAGTCAACTCAAGCAGCGATGGAAAATTCATCATTTTATCAAAATGGGTTTAAATATGTCGAGTTTGATAATGATGTTGATTTAGGTAGTATAGGTACCATTGAAGCGGAATGGGCTAATTATTTTTATAGTTTTCCTGAAGTACCGTTTGAGCAACCAGATATTAGATTCCGAAAGCTAGGTAATTATCGGTCAGCAGGTATTTTCTTTCCCGGTGCTAATTCAATTGCTATTGATGGTAATAGTATTTATTCACTTACGCATGAATATGCTCACTATTTGGACTATCATTTCAAGCCAGGTAAAAATTTGTCTATGGACGATGATTTTATGAAAATTGTTGATACGTATAGAAATAGGATTGATGAGCTTGATCATGATAGTTATGTGTATAAACATAAAGGGTATTTCTCAACGCCTACTGAAGTTTTTGCTAGAGCTTTTGAGCTATATAAGAAAAGCCAAGAAAACGATGATAAAAATATGTTTTTGGCTCCTCAAAAAACTTATGACAATGAAACTGATTATCAATTGTTGAACAATGGGTTGAAAGAACTTGCCTTTGCGTACTTTGATAAAGTTGGTTTGAATATCGGTAAGGAATCTATTGAAAAAGAAATGGCGAATAATGGTGTTGAGCAGTTAGAGGCAAGCAAGATTACTCAGACAAACGAGGGCACAAAAAAAGTCCAACAACCTACGTTGCCAGACTCTTCTTTACAGCTTTTTAGTTTAACGTGGATAACTTCGCCCCTTAAAACCTCCACACAGAATGATGAGTTTTTGTTTAGTGAGAGCTACTCAAATCATACAAATCAAACTCTCCCTTTAACTAAAAGTATAGCAGATTTTGACAAACCTAACAATAAGCTCCAATTGAAACTGGGATTGAAATTAGCGAGTTATAAGTTACCAAAAGAATATTTAGATGAGCGCGAACAAGAAAATACAGAACTAGAAAATAATAAGAATAACAAACGTCCATACTTAACGAATTTATTGTTTCAAAACAGTGAAGTGACAATGTTCATTCCAGGCTCTACCAAAAGAGATTTTTATGCAAAAAAAGATGGTCGTGATGTTTTCCAATTTGCAGCTCCTCAAAACAACGCTCCTGACTCTTATTTTGATTTTTCAAAAGCTTTGGTTGTTCCCAATGATGTTGATTTTGAACTGACTAACGGAAATGTATTACCGATAGAACAATTTAAATATTTACAGGATAATAGAAGTCGTTTTGTATTACAGTTTATGAATTCCATGAACGATATTCATCAAGCGTATATTCATCATGAAGATGAAAATGTACAGAATCATAGCAAATATCAGCGTGTTTCACTTTTCCAACAAGCTAACTTATTGGGGTGGGACGTTGAGAGACGCAAAATAGATGAAGGACTGGATTTAAGTGAATCATTAAGTGCAGTTAATCAAGTTTTAAGTCCAGATACTAATTTGGTTTGGCAATTGGGAGGTGAAAAACCAATGAATGTGGCACCTGATAATGATTTAGATAATTCTGGTATAGAAGAAACTGAGCATGAAGTTAGCGAAGGTCTTTATAGTGCGTTACGCAACATTGGTACTGAGCAAGTTTTAAATGTTGCCGGAGTAGGTTCCGTAAAATATTTAGCCGTTTTTGGTCATGATGACGCTGTTATTTCTGTTACTAGTGGCTTTGACGATGGTCGTGCACGGTCTTTTAATGGACGCATAGTTTTTGATAATAAATCGTCAAAATACCGATTAGAAACGGATTCAAGGCAAGCCGATGATTTTGTTTTAGTAAGCAATTATCTTGGACTTAAAGAAATTGTTGAAAGTTCAGATTTCCTTAGCGCATATGTTAATTCTTGGAATGAGTATCGCCGTAACGCGAACGCTAGGAATGGTCTTGTTGCCGACGATGGCATTTTGGATAGTTCCGCTATTCGGCTTGAACAGGTCGATATACCCGGTGAGAAGTTAGCAAATTTTCAAGATATATCTTTTCATGACAAGTTTAGTTCAATTGATTCGGTTGTTGAGTACGAGTTATTGAAAAACAGAGAAGGAACTGAAACAAAAAGCATTATTGATCTGTTGTCTGAACAATCTAGCATGGGTGATAGTGAATTAGGTACTTTAATTAAGTCGATGGTGGATGATTATTATGATTATCCCACAGGTGATGTTTTTATCCATGTTTCTGAGAATGGTATGCAAGTTACTTCGTCATCTGCGTTACTTTCTTCTGAACATGTTTCCTGGAACCATGTAGGAGCGGTTGCTAACAAATTATTGACCGATAAAGGGCTAGTTTATCAGCCTGAACAAGTGATTCAAAATGGTTATGCAGCGGATTCCAGTGATGATAATGTAGACGCAAGAAAAGACGTTTTGGAGTCTGGTCATAATGCCTATCTCGCCAGTGAGACGTTTAAAGATGAGTTCCAAAAAGTGGTTGAGAGTGGTAATGCTTCAACATTTAAGATGGCAACTCAAGAAAATGAAGTAACAATATCACCAAATTTTAAATTTAATGGTGATGTTACCTATAATGTTTCAATTGGTGATAGTAATATTCGGATAAATGTAAATCAAGATTTTGCAGTGAATTATCAGGTTTTTTTAGACCATAATTGGCAGGAGCATGATGAATTTTTAACATTTGGAATTTCACATTATTTGACTACTAATGAGTTTAAGGCAAGTTTTGTTAATAGTTGGAATTCTTGGAGAAAAGCTGAAAATATCAGCGGAGGACGTGATGAAAATGATGGATTATATCCAGAATATGTAGATTCATATCCGATTAAAAAAGTTACTGATGGTTGGCTTAGAGAGAAGTTTAGCACTGATACGAAACTAAAATTAGCAATGCTTGTTCATAATAATCCTAGTTTAAGCGATTCAGAAATTGGACAAAGTTTAGCAAATGAGTGTAATAAAGAAAAAATTCATTTAGCTGGATCAAAAGAAGATGCAATTTATGGTATTTCTAGTGAGGAAAGTTATGATGTTGTAATCGGTGTTGACGGACTACATTTTGCAGCTACAACTGCTGAAGTACCTAACTCTTTTCTTTCTTGGGATGAGATTGGTGGGCAATTGAAAAATTTAATCATTAATAATGAATATTTTGTCGATTATCTTGGAAAAAATGAAACTTCGGAATTTAAAAAATTATTAGTTGGAAGTATAGATGGAACGCTTGATACAGTATCAGAAGATTTAAATAAGCGATTGCAGAATGAAAATTTACGGTCATTGAGTGTTCCAATTAAATATGACAATGGGATTAGTTTAACTTCAGATTTATTGTTTAAGAATACAATTTTCTGGGATGAAAAGAAAAGCTGTGATTTTGTGGTTCATCAAGATGTTGATGGTAAAGATATTGTTATTATGAGTGGAAATTATGATTCGCTAGGTGTTAATACTGCGAGTCAAATAAAGGGGTTGTTAGAAGCTGCGTATTATACTTTTAATCCTACTTCTGATTCTAAAGTTGAGGAAGTGGAGCAGATTGAAGATACTCATGATAACTCAACAAATGAAATTAGTGATGATTTACCAGTTTCAAATTTAAATACCGAAAACTTTATTGCCTCTAAAATTGACAATGATGATTCTAAATCATTGTTTTTACATGGTTATTTGCAAAACCGTAAAGGGGTCATTAGCATTCTTGATCGAGTAATTGTTACTGATAATTTGGGGCAAGAGAAGATATACAATGCAGATGATAATCGTTTTAGTGCAGATGAGTTGGCTATGATGGATAAAAAATATGTGCGTTGGGCTACTGTATATAATTATGATGGTATTGAGAAACTTGAGTATAATGTTGCACATCGTGAATATGAGTTGCAACAAAAATGGCATAAAGGTGACTTAAATCCTAAATTTTATGAAGAAAACAATTTAAATGTGTTTTCACCCGTTACAGAAGTGGCTTCTAACGTTGTTAAACAAAATGAGAGTGTAATTACCCCAAATGATACTAAACCTTCAGAAAATGAAAAAGAGATGGCTATTTCAGTTGATGATGGGATTAGCAATGATGTTTCGGCAAACAATGTAACTCAGTATTGGTATGAATTAATGCAGCGTCCAGTTGGATTAGGTGCGCAACCCAAAGGATTTATTGCTAAAAATGATGATAAGAACGATAAGTACGGAGCTGTTGCGTACTCAAATAAACTTGATTTAAACGAAATTGCTAATTATGACTTGAAATATATTGGAAGTGGAAGTGATTATGATTCTGCTGTGGCAAATTCAAATATTAGTGATTTAAATGATAAAGTGCTAAATATACTGTCATTTTTGAATGAGGAACAATGGGATTTATGTTTTGACGCACTTGATGTGATTCATGATGACCCTAATCGTGTTGATAAAGTTACTGCTGGGTTTATGGAAATTGCTAAAGAACAAGGTGAGCCCATTAGTACTTTGTTGAGTGATTATTTGGAATTAAATGAATTACCGCTAGATGAAAAGGTGGTTAATTCACTTCAAAAATATGAACAAACTGGAAACTATCATTTTGTTGATTTAGCCAATGAGTATAGTTATGGTGGGTTAGTTAAGTACTCCGATAATTTAATCGGTTTAGATAAATGTGATAAGGTAATGAAGAAAAAAGTGCAAGCTGTTCTTGAAGAATTTATTGCTACTGAAGTTAAACCTGGTATTACGGTTGGCAGTATTATTAAAAAGAATAACTTGCAAATTGATGTTACTCCTCAACAAGATGATTATAAATTGCAAACATTAGAGCACTTCATGAATGCCGTAAAAAAGTCTAAAGTTGATGTTACTAGTGAAGAATTGAAAAATTTAAAAAATTGGTACTTGAGTGGAAATAAAAATGTTGATGGTTTAGGTAATGTGTTTAGTGATATTCCAAGTTTGGGTAATGCTAAGCAAAAGCTTGAAGGTAAAAGACGCTAAATATGAATATGGTGTGTTGAATTTTAGAAATTCAGCACACCTTTTTTTGTTGGTTTCATACTTTTTTCAACGGTTTCTATCGTAGTACTCTTATATCCGTTAATAATATGTTGATGTCATACTTTAATTTATAAATTTAGATTGGAGAATAAGTATGAGTACAGTTATTTTGGCAGAAAAACCAGACCAAGCACAAAATATTGCGCTGGGATTATTCGGGAAAATTACAAAAGTAGGAATCAATGTTTATTCTGGTTTTTCTGATATTTTGAACGATGATGTAAAAATTGTTCATGCTCAAGGTCATTTATTTGGTTTAAAATCACCTGAAGAATATTTTAGTAATCTTGATAGTAATCATTGGCGGTTGAGTGATTTGCCTTTTTTCTTGCCTGACAATCCCAGTTTTCAATATTCTGGATTTACATCTAAACAAAAGGATTGGTCAAAAAAATTGTATGAGTCAATAGCTAAGGAAGTTAGAGCTGCTTCTAATATTATTATCGCTACTGATCCAGACCGTGAAGGTGAGCATATTGCCTATTTAGTTTTAAATAGGATTGGCATTATGAAAAACAATAAACCAACGAAACCACTAAAAAGAGCGTGGTTTAATGATATGACTGCTCGTGAATTTCAACGTGCTTTTGCAAATTTGCGCGATTGGAAGGAAACGTATAATTTTCATATTGAGGCTTTAGCTCGCCAAATTGCGGACTGGGAGTTTGGGTATAACTTGACTCGTGCTGTGACCCTCGGTCTGAGAAATCAAGAGCATTATGCACCTAAAAATACGGGTGGTTTTTCGATTGGGCGTGTTCAGACGCCTATTTTACAGTTAATTGGAATGCGTGAAAAACAGATTCAAGAGTATAAACCTATTAAACATTGGAGTATTAGCGCGATAGATAAGTCTGCGAATATTCAATTTAATAATTCTGTGCAATATGATTCATTTGATGAAGCTACTAAAGTATGTTCTGGTTTGGATGAAACTGCTAAGGTAGTCTCGGTTGAAACTATAAAAAAAACAAAAGCAGCTCCTAAATTATTGTCAATGGTTGAAGTGGAGCAATTGGCTGGTGAACGATGGGGTTATGCACCAATTGAAGTTGATGACCTTATTGAAAAGTTGTATTTGAAAAAGTTAATGTCATATCCGCGTGGTTCATCAAGATATATTACAGATGAAGTGTTCGCTTATTTGTTGGAACATTTAGATGACTATAAAAAAATGGTTGGATTAGAGTTTGACGCTGTGAATACTACTCCACGTAAGGAATATGTAGATAATTCTAAAGTCTCGGCTCACTATGCACTCGTTCCTTCTGTAAATGTTATTGATTTATCTAAGTTACCAGATGATGAAGCGAATATTTTACGTTTAGTTACTGAAGCTACTTTGATGATGTTTGCTCCTGATTGGGAGTACGAGGAAACAACGGTCATTTTAGATAATGGGGTTGAGTTAAAGGCAACTGGTAAGGTGACAATTGCTCAAGGCTGGCGAGAATTTGATAAAACAAGTGTTGTCGATGTTGAAATGCCAAATTATTCGGTATCTAGTTATATTAATGTTTCGACTAAACTTGTTGAGGGCGTTAATACAAAACCTAAGCGGTTAACGCAAGCGACTTTGGTTAAGGGACTCAAGAAGTTAAAGTTGGGAACTGAAGCAACCCGTTCTGAAATTATTAATCAATTGTTGAATAAAAAACAATATTTGAAACTACAAAAAAAAGAACTTTTTTTAACCGATAAAGCGACGATTGTTCTTGAATTCATCCATGGGTCTATTGATGTTCCTACAACAACTATGTGGGAAGAACAGCTTTGTTTGATTGGTGAAGGTAAAGCTAGTTTAGATTCATTTATTAAGATTGTTCGTGATGATATTAAAGAAAAAGTTGCTGAGTTTGCTGCTTAAATTGGAGAGTGAAAATGAAAAAAAGTTACGTTGAGTTTACTGGATGTGTATTATTAATGGATTCTAAGCCTATGATTAGTGATTTAGCGGATAAATATCAGGTAATCAAGGTTCAACCTGAATATATTTTGCCTCGAATTGTTGATGATACAGAGGTTAATGACGCAGTTAGCGTTATTGTAAAAGGTAATGATTTTGTAAATAAATTAGATCAATTAGAAGAACGCGGATTAGTAGAAGTTCGTGGTGAACTTTATCTCAATCCTAAAGGTGAATTGGTTGTGATTGCTTCTGATATTACTAAAGTTAACAGTAATGGTAGTTATGGGTTAATGGTTTCTGCGTTATCAAAATGGTATCGAGAAAATAAATATACTAGTGTCAGCGATGTTGACTATCCTGGGGTTAATGAAAAGGTGGTTGAAGAAAAAAATGTTAAGTCGCATACTGATTTGCTAAACAAAGACGTAGATGACGGTTATTTAGATGGATTTAAAGAAATGGTGAAATCAGCTTCACCAGACCCTGATTTGGATAAAACGGCTTTAATTGAGGATACAGTGTTAGCAAAACGGAAACACGACTTTAATCCTAACGTAAAGGATGACGTTGTTGAGAAGCCAGTTAATGATGAACCTGTTGAAATCGAGCGTTCATCTGAAGTTCGCGAAAGCGTTGAAGCAACTGATGATACTGATGTGGATAGTGGTGTTGATACTTTTGTACCTGAGAGCAAAAAATCAAATGAAGAAATATTGAATGTTTTTGACGATGAGGATGATATGTAATGAAGAGACCATTAAAAAAAACGAACACTAATATCATGACTGGTCAACATTCTAAGTGGTTGCAAGCTATTCAATCTCATAATTTAGTGTCATATGTTAAATTTGGATCTAAGTGTGGTGTTGATGTTTATTCAGTGCCACTTGTTCATTGTCGTTTTGATCGTTCATTAAAGTAATTGGTATAGATATTATGTCAAAATCGCTCAAAATGACGGTAGGGGGTGAATAATGGAGTATTTGAATAAGTATGGTACAAATATGAATGAGAAAGTAATAGCCAATCCAGAACGAGCTAATGCAATTGGTCGAGACCGTGAGATTGATCAGGTTATTCATGATTTGACTCGTTGGACTAAAAACTCTCCATTATTGATTGGTGAAGCTGGTGTAGGTAAAACAGCCTTGGTTAAGGGGTTGGTCAAACGTATTGTGCTGAATGATAGAGTTCCTGAAAGATTATTAAAAAAGACTGTTTATATGATTGAGTTATCTGTCTTGATGGATAAAAGTGATGGTGAGGATTTTACCTCAAAATTTAAACACATTATTCGTGAAGCAACTGATAACTTTGATTCGGTTATTCTATTTATTGATGAAATTCATACGATAGTTGGTACTGGTGGTAGTGTGGGTAGTGCTTTAGACGCTGGTAATATTATTAAACCGGCATTGGCTGAAGGCGAAATACAAATTATTGGTGCAACTACGATTGAAGAATATGAAGATTACATTGCTAAAGACGCGGCATTGCAACGTCGTTTTCAAACAATTAAACTAGATGAGCCAACTGTTAATCAAGCAATTGAAATATTGCAGGGTGTTAAGCCAAATTATGAACATTTTCATGGAGTAACATATACAGATGAGGCGATAATACAGGCAGTTAAATTGTCTAAACGCTATATTCCAGATCGTTTTCTGCCCGATAAGGCGTTTGATTTGCTAGACGCCAGTGGTTCATTAGTTTCAGTAACACATGGTCAAGTAACAGAAACTGAGATTGCTTTAGTACTTGAGGAATCGACGGGTATTTCAGTTAGTTCAATTTTAAAAAATGATGTTTCTAGAGTTAGTGCATTGAGGAAGAAACTCAATGGACGTGTGAAAGGTCAAAAAGAGGCTATTGATGTCGTTGTTAGTGCTATTACTATTGCGCTGGCTGGCTTACAAGAGATGAATAAACCTTTAGGCTCGTTCATGTTTCTAGGTACCACTGGTGTTGGTAAAACAGAGCTTGCAAAAGCTTTAGCTGAAGCAATGTTTGATAGCGAGGATAATATGATTAGGTTTGATATGTCTGAATATTCTAAGCCTGAGGCAGCACGTTCTTTGCAATTTGATATGGCGGAAAAAGTACGTCATACTCCTTATTCGATCGTTTTGATTGATGAGATTGAAAAAGGTCATCGTTTGGCGCATGACTTGCTATTGCAAGTATTAGATGATGGACGGTTAGCTGATAAGCGTGGACGTGAAGTTTCTTTTAAGAATACCTATGTGATTATTACTTCTAATTTGGGAGCAGAGCTTATTAGCGACCACTTAACATGGGAGAAAGGGACAGATGAAAGTTTTGACGCAATGATGGAAGAACAATTGGGAGCAGAGTTTCGTGCTGAATTGATTAATCGAATTGATTATATAATTACGTTTAATCAACTTAAAAAGCCTGTTATTCGTGAAATTGCTAATAAGCAGCTTAACATTTTGCGCCAAGACTTATTACCTAGGTCAATTGATTTTCAATGGACGGAAGATTTAGAAAGTTTTTTAATGGATATTGGTTATGACCGTGATAAGGGTGCTCGTCCACTAAAACGTGCAATGAATAGAGTTTTGAAAGATACGCTAGCGATTAAAGTATTACGGTTTAGTTCCGTTGAGAGAGAAATGCCTGTCAAATATCAGATTATTGCGGATGTGACTGGTGAGGCACCTTCTGATGCTGACAGATATGGTTCTCGTGAGGTTGTTTTTTCAACAAGGGAAATTCGTTTGGATAGTATTAATAATTTCGGAAAGTGACGCGCATGATTTACCGGAAAATATATGATAAAAATAAGTGAAATGACGGATAATAAACATCTGAAAGTATGACAAAAGGAATACTCTTGTCATACTTTTTTATTTGAAATACTGTTGAAACAGCTACAACTCTATAGATGAGATTATTGTTTTATGTTAAAAATTGATTCGATATGGAGACTAATATATGGCTGAGAGTAATTATTTAAAAGAAGAATTGCAGTTGAAAGAAAATGTTAATTATTTGTTTGAAGTGAAGAATGGTGATGGTGTTAAAAATGTTGACCCGGTTAAATTTCCAGATGGTACAACTGTTTCTTTGGCACTAGTTGATTACAATCAATTAAATGTGGCAGAACAAGAATTAGCTTCTGAGAATAATTCTAGTATCGCGTATTCAGATGATAAGTATCTGTTGGTTGCAATTTACGATAATGCTAATCATGAGGTATTTCACAATGCTCCGATTGTGATTAATCGTGAGGTGGTTAATACTTTTCTCGATGTGTATAAGCCTGAAATTGATAAAGTACGTGGTGTGGTCAATGTACCCAACACTTTGATTTTCGATAAAGATGGGAAGTTAACTTCTGATTATGAGCATGCAGTTAATACGATGTTGGAATCAATTCATGCGTTACCTCGTAATGAATCAACTAAGGTTAATATTGCTCGTAAATTAGCTGATGATGTTGAAAATTATGGTGGCATGCAACGGAGTTATGGTGTAATTGACGCTGCGCTTAATGCGGCAAATGTGATTAATGCTGGAAAAAGTTGGGGTGATATTTCTGCTTCTGAATTGGTTGGAATGAGGACAAATTATGATAATAGCCAAGTTTTAAAGCGCGATGAAATTGAGTCGGCTTATAATTCTTTGAATATTGCACTTGAAGATCATGATGGCAAACTTGATGGTTTGCGTCTTTCAAAAGAGGAGCAGATTTTACGTGACGCCGGTCTTTTTTTTGATGATGGCATTGGTAGTATTTTGAAGTCTCCACAAACTGATAGCGTATGGCAAATTTATACTGATTCAACTGATGATGTTCCTAATCGCGTTTACTATTCGCCTTTAGCTTTTTCAAGCCAAGATGATGTACCTTTAGAGGTGATTGGTGATGATAGTGATAATTTGAAAATTATTACTAAAAAAGATATACAAGAAGCTGCCGCAATGGCAATTGAGACGCTTAGTGACCGTGACCGTGTGTATATTGGTGCTGATAATCGTGCTGAACTTAGTATGCATTACTTAGCGGGTTTGAGTACTTCAGAAGTGACTGATGATTTAAGTGATTTAGCTTGGAGTAGCAGTATTGATAATGGATTTAAGGATGTTTTGACTCAATTTGATAATAATGATTTTGTAGATACTGTGATTAGTGCTGGGAAAAGGAAATTGAATGATTCTGCAATGGCACAAAAATATAGGATTGGTTATTATCCTGTTACAGAAGGTCGTTTATCTGAAGATTTAAATTATATCAAAGTGTCGGGGCAACAAATTCATGATTATATTAAGTTTAATAACAATTTCGGTAAATTAGAGACGGTGTATGACGTTCTTTACGATTTACCTTTTGATGGTTATCGAACGATGAATCAGTGGTATACAGATATGGTTGCTAGTTCTGAAGGAGCTATTAAACCAGTCCGTGTGAAGGATATTACCGATGATTTTTCGAGTGCTAAATTAGACGCTTTTGCAAACGTTATCCCTGGATTTGATCGTAGTGAATATGAAACAGATGTATGGCAGACGCTGTATGGTGTTTCAGATGAAGATAACTCTCGTGTTAAGGTTATTCGACGTACTGTGTGGAATAAGGGCGATATTAAAGGTTTTCAAGAAACGTATGATAATGTTTCTGAATTACTTGAAATGGATAGCTTTAAGCCTTCTTTGGACGCTGAACAAGCGGTACTTGGGGAGAATAGTGACGCGAAAGCGCACTTGATTGCATTGGATGTTAATGTAGCCGCTGAAGAATTGGGTGAGGAGCTTTTTGAAGGTGATGAGGGCTTACTGAACATAGTATCTCCGTTACAAAAAAAGTATTCTGATGTTGATTTTTCAGATTTAGATTTTTCGGCAATTTTAAAACAATTAGATAGTGGTAGCTTCCCAATTGGTACAAACCGTGAAGGTGATAATTTCTTTTTGAAATTTGATGAAGATGGTATGGATCAAGATGTGATTGCTATCGTTGATAAAAATGGTGATTTTGCTGTTCAAACGGTTAATAGTCCTTATGGTGATGTAGGTTATCCAATGAATGTTCGTAGTGATATTCATGATGAAATTGCAAGTGAATATGATGAGGATACTCTATATCAAGATAAAAACTCTGATATTAAAAATTTGATTTATTATGATTGGATGAATACAGCTAAGGAATTAGCGAATGCTAATAATATTGGAATTCAAGAGCAAACAATTTCTGAATTGGCTAAAATTGATTCACAGAAGAATGTTTCAGATGTTGAAAAATCTGATATTAGTGGTCAATTAAATTCTGCTAGTTCTATGGCTGAAGCATTATACGATGGTTCTGTAATTGAAATTTTGAATTCTGAAAGTGGTTTGCGTACACAATTACGATTAAGTGCGGATTCACGTCTTAATGCTAAACAACAAGGTCGTCAATTTAGTGGGCTGTATGATGTTGACGGTGAAGATAATTATGTAGTTTCTTGTGATTACCGTACTGATTCTAGTGGTGTTTGGCAGCATGGTTATAACAATGTTTGGAGTAGTAGTTTGAGTCGTGATGATTTTGTTTCTGATTCTATTCAAGCTGATGGGTTCATATCTGACCTGGTAGGATCAGATTCATATGATTTGGCACTTAGTTCATTGGTCATTAAGGATATTGGACTCTCTGATAGTAATTGGAAACAAGACCTTGTTAATATGCACATGATTAATCAGCATAGTGCGTTATTAGTGGATAATTCAAAATCATTTGAAAAAATTCGTTCTAATGCTGGCATGTATTTAAAAAGTCACGTAAAAATCGAACCTATGCAAACCGTTGGACGACAAGTGAGCGAAATAGCGGAGATGGTTACTGATTTACGTATTAATATTGATTCTGTAACTGGTCATATTGTGGTTGCTTTTGCTCCTGAGTTAGAATTTGATAGCTTTGAAGAATTGATTAGTTCTGATAAGTTCGCTAAGTATGTTGCAGAGTCTGTTGTTGATGAGGAATGTAAATCTTATTTTGATAAAAATGGTTTGAGTAATGATGTTGATGTTGATTCGGAACATTATGCAGATTTTATTGAATATAAAAAATCATGTCTTGTTTCAATTCCGCAATTATCAATGAATAATGCGGATTTAAAAAATATGTTTAACATTCCAACAACAAACGATAATGAAAAAATACAAACAGTTGAAAATGTTATTGGTAATAGTGATTGTTCAAAAATCATTGAAAAGAAAATTGAAGCGATGAATGAACTACCGGTGTACACATTTGATCAACATAATAACGAATATATTTCTGAAAAACTTGGTGATTTATTATCAGGTAATGGATATTCTTTGAGTGTTGCTGATAAAGATGGTCAATGTGTTTTGAAATTAAGTAATGAACTTGAAGAAGATTCAACTGAAACATATCACGATAATGTTGTTGATATGTTATCTGAAATTGCTGGTCAAGATAGTGAAGATTATATTGGCATTGATATGTTCCGGCAGTTTAACTTTAGTGGCATTACTAATGATTTTGGTAATCCCGATGTAACTAGTTCAATGCTTGAGAAAGCACAAGAAACTGCATTCGTCCCTTATCGAAGTCAGTATGACGAGGTTCAGTTTGTGTATTTTGATTCAGAGCTAGATAAACCGCAAGTGGTAGTATTTGACTTAAATGAAATTGCTCGTTTTAAACGTTACTTTGACGATAAGTCACCAAACATTAAGACTTTTATTGATGAAGTGAAAGAAAGCAATGACAGTATTGTCAATATTTTGGCATGGTCAAGTAAATGGAATGGTATAGCTATTAGTGGTCATGATATTGATTCTGCTGATTCATTAAAAAAACAATTAGACGTTGTTTATAATGAATTACCCGGGCTTGATAAGACAATGTTTCTCATTGATGAAGATACATTTAATCCGATTAATGGGATTCCAGTACCGAAAATATATCGTGAGATTGATGGTCAATATGAACAATACTTGAGTGTCGAGGATATGGTATTACATGATGATATGATTCAAAAATCTATTATTAATCATCAAGTCGAAATTGATAAACCATTTAATGATTTGGTTGAAAAGGTTCAAACTGAGTATAAAAATGTTGTTGTTGGTAATAGTGCAGCTACACTTGCATTAGAAAATGGTCAACAATTCTACGTTGAACAGAATTTTCCAAATGGTACTAAGGCAGTTGTAACGCTAATCCCGTATGAAAACCTATCAAATGATGAAAAAAAGCTCGTTAAAGGTAAAGAAGATGAATTGATTGGTAAAACTGTAATATATGGAAGTCATGGCGACGTGATAGCAACTACACCAACTGTTCCGCTAACTAAAGACTTAGTGGATGGTTATTACGCTAATATGCTGTCATATTTGGAAACCAATACTGGTTATAAGTCGTATCCAGTAGGAGACATGCTTCAAGAAAAAATTGCAGATGTACGTAAACATATTATTCCTTCTGTCGGCACAGTAGAAGATATTGATAAAAAAGTAATAGTTACAGATAAACATTTGGATGATTCAGGCGACAAATTAAACCGCAACGGGATTAAGGGACGCTAATCAGCCTAAAATAGGTTTATTATCAGCATTTGAGCTGACGGTAATAAGAATTGAATATGGAAAAAATATGACAACTGGCTGACGGCTGTCATATTTTTTTATGCGCAAATTACTGTTAAAACTGCTCTGCTCTAATTACGGTCATCATTGTATAAAAGAAATACAAGGAGGACGAGATTTTGTTTAATTATTCTAATTTTTTTAATTTGTTAGCTAGCGCTAGTTCGCCGCCAAGTGCTAGTGATTGGACAGATACGGCTAACAAAGGTCTTGCATATCTTTTTGGGATAGGCGATGGAAAACCATCAGGTGCGGTGGTTGATTTTTACGAACAATGGAATGGTTACTTAAATTTTAGTAGCGGTTTTTTTAGTATTTTTAGAAAGCTTTTAGGGATACTTGCGATTGGTTTGTGGGAATTGGTATCGGCGATAGAAAGTGCATTTAATGCACTTTTTAAATTAACTGGTTTTACTGATATTACACAGATAACAGAGTTCAATTCTTGGTACTCCTATTTTTGGGCGTTTGGCTTAGTACTTGGATTGTTTATTTTAGTTATGATGATAGCTTTCAGTGTGTTCGGTAAACCCTTGAAATATAAAAGCATACTTCAAAACTTGGTAATTGGGTGTCTTGTATGTACTGTGTTGCCAACCACAGTGAACTCAGTAATTTCTGCTGTTGGAACTGACGCAGTTAATTTTTCAAAGTCTGGTTCTAGTTTAGCTGACCAGGTTGTTTTGCAGAATGTGACGGACATGGTTGTTGTTGCGGGTAACAATTGGAAAGTTTATGACAATGGAAATCTTATTAGTCCTGACTTGATTGATGGTCAAGTTGCTATACAACCTGATCAAAATCTTGAAACTAATAATAAAGCTGGTGTTACTGATTCAAGTGATGTTTTAGCTTTACTTCAGCAGTCTGGTGATTTAATTTCCAATAGTGGTGATAACAATATGGTTGGAATGATTAATAAAAAGCATGATTCCGCTGGTGCACCGTTTGCAAATGCTTATAAAGCGGGTATGGGGGCGATTAAAAATCCAACAACTATGACAAACGAAGGAACGATGAAATTTACTAAAATTTTTGATTCGTATTATCCTAGATACAAAATCAATTGGATTGGTATTTACGCTCAATTAATTATTTTTGCAGTTTTCTTTGTGTCGATGGGAATTAGGTTGGTAAAATCACTGTTTAATATTGTTGTTATTGAAATTGTAGCTCCAATTGCTTTGTTTCTTGATACTCGTGATAACCGGCACTTGAAAGAAATTACAACTCAAATATTGGGCGCAATAGCTTCAATTTGGGGTGAAATTTTAGTCATTCGTATTTTGAATCAATTTTTCTCAGTTGCACCTGGTATGATAGCAGGTCAAGCTAACCTCGGGATTATTGGTAATTTGTTCGTTACAATTATGCTTTATGCGGGTGGTATATTAGCTGCATTCCAAGGCGTTTCATATATTGAAAAACTTACTGGTGTAAGTCAATCACAAGGTGAGTCTCTAGCTGGAACGATGGCTGGTGCCGGCTTGTTAATGCGAGGTGGTGGTTCAGTTATGACGGCTACTAGCAGCATTGCTAATTCAGTTTCTCGTGGAGCGTCTAATATTGCTAAGGGAATTGGTGGAGCATTTCAAGCTGCTAAATCTCCTGGGCAGACTGCTAAGGCAGTTGCTGGTGGTATTAAGGACTCTGCTACTGCTCCTTTTAAGGAGGGGGCTGAGTCGGTTAGAAATTGGGGTTCGGGATCTGAAGGTGGAATTGATACTAGTGCACCAGGTGAGGCTACTGTAGCTGATGGTGTTACCAACGTAGCTAGTGATACTGCTGGTAACGAAAATAGCCAAAGCAATACTCAGAATAATAATGAAAATCAAAATAATGATGTTGATGAAAATGCACAAAACAGTGCTACTGATTCTAATACGCTTAATCGTGAGACTAAGGAAGAACAACAAAATGGGGTTCAACCTGAAAGCGAAACGAATGGAGAGGGTCAAGCTACTGGAATTAAAGATGACAGAAATAGTAGTGATGTAAATCAACCAAGTAATGCAATTAATTCGGGAATCCAAGGAAAACCCGAAAATATGGGTATTCCAAGTAGTGAAAATGGACAGTTTAATCGAAATTCGCAATCTGATTCTGGCAACATGCCTAACAGTAACCAAACTGATTTTAATTCTAAAACATCTCAATCGCCTAATAACCTTTCAGGTAATAACGGTAAGGGTGGGATTAGTGATTCTGATAAAAATCTGAATTCAGGTCGTGAAGGTATTTCGACTCAACGTGGTAATAACTCGAATGCAAGCCGTAATAGCGGAATTAGATCTGAACGTGGTAGTATTCAATCGCAACAAGCTTCATACGATAGTTTGAGACACAATTCGGGCTCGTCCATTGACCGTTCAAGTTCAATTAAATCTAGTTCTAGTTACATTGATCATAGTCCAAGTTCAGTTCAAAACCATCGACCTATAGGTGAAGGTATGCGAAATGTTGGTATGTCACTTCAAAATCAAAGCCAGAATTTTAATAAAATGTCCCAAGGGACACATATTCAAGGTGAAAATGAACTGATGGAACATCAAGATGAAGATTAATAAAAAATAGATTTTTTTAAAGACGAAATATGAATAATATTCGTCTTTTTTTGTCTATACAATTCATGGTTTCTTCAATGGTTTTGGCACCAATACTCTTAAAACTAGCCTCCTAATAAATCTCTTAAAGTTAATTTAACGGTTACTCAACCAACCGAATAAAATTTTCAAGAATTGGAGGAAAAGGGCATGTTAGATATTATTACTTCAACACTATTCTCAAAGTTTCCTGAATTGAGTCAACATATTTTGGCGAGCGATCCGTTCACAAAAACTACGACTTTGTTGCAAACGTGGACAGGTCGCGCTCAAGTTATTTTAACCGTTGGTTCAGTGTTAGCTGCGGTTGTAACCGCAATTGTCTATATATTTTCAGGCGACGAAGGTAAGCGTAAAGTTCGGAAACACTGGTTAGCTATTGCCGTAGCTATTATCGTTGGATTTAGCGCGGCAGTCGCAATCTCATTCTTACAAACACAAGTTTCGTCTTGATTAATAATCAAGTATAAGTTTCAAATTTTTCAATCTCGATATTTTATGACCTTATACTAAGGTCATTTGCAAACATAGCTCAATGGTAGAGCGTCAATGTTCTTTTTTCAAAATGGTCTTTCCCTGATTCCATTTCTTTTGAGAACTAGGTTCGATTCCTGGTGTTTGCGTTATAAATTTTAATTTTGTACGAATAGATAGTTTGGAGGAATGTTATGAGCAAGGGTGTAGCAATTAACGACCGATTCTTTTTTAAGATTGGGTCTGGTATGTGGAGTGGTTTAACTGAAAAAAAAGTAAATAATTTAACGGATGAAGAAGTTAAAGCTGTAGTACTTGAAGCCAATGATGTTCAGCGACAAGCTAATTTAACACCAATGGATGATTCTAGTCCGTATATTGGTATTGCTGCATTAGAATCATTTATTGGCGTGTTGCGTAAACGTTTTTTACCCAATAAAACTATTATTTTAAAAAATTTATCAATTGTTGAGAATTATACGGTTAAAGGTGTACATAAACGTTCTTTCCGTCCAGAATTGGTTTTTGAACTGTTGGACGTGGAAATTAATAGCGATTTTGTAAATTTAACTAAAACAATTTTTGAGAGTTTATTTAATCTTGACGCTTCTAATTATGATTACGACACTCGATTAGAAGAAGCTCAGGATATTGAAAAATCATTAGTTGCTAGTATGGGGTCTAGTTACCCAATTGTTGAGTATCCAAGTTTAGAAATCTTCAATCGTGATATTGAGAAGAATAATATTGAATTGTATTATTCGTTGGGTGTACATGGTGATTCAATTGATGATGAAGAATATAATCGTAATGATTATTCGGCTGACGTCACTGATAGCACTGTAACGAATTCTAATCCATTAGCAGATAATGACACCGAAAGTGATTTAAATGCTCGTAGCGATTCTAATAGTAGTTCTCACGACGATTCTGATGATGAAGATAATATTTTTGACCTTGTTCCTGAAACTCCGTCTGTTTCTGCCGAAAAAATAAGTGTGGTGTTAGATGATAAAGAAGCGGGAAGTACGAAAGTTGGTAAATCATTGAGTTTACCGGTGAAGGACATAAAGTTAATTGATCCTTTAGTTCATAATGTTACTTTGAATTTTAAGAAGTTTGAGATTGATGATTCTGATTTAAGTAAATACAGCCCTGGGGCTGATGGTGCAATGGACGCACTTTTAAATGAACGTAAGAAGCAGTTAAACGTTGTCATTAGTCAAGCTGAAGAAATTGCTACTGTTGAAATTATTAAGAACTTAGCTGCTCAACGAAAGACTTTTGAAGATAATTTGTCTAATAAAATTACTGATATGTTAGCTAAAAATGAATTTTATGATGTATTGCAAAAACAAATTTCTGAAGAGTCAAAAGATGAGATTGCAAGACGTTCTAATGCTGCTAATCAAGCATTTATGAATGAGCTTGCTGAACAGACGGCTATTGAAGATGACCGTCACAAACAGGCTATTGCAAAGTTAAAACAAGTTGCGGATTCATCAATTCAGATTAGTAACGATAAAATAATTGCTGATGTTAATCACTCAATGGCAGATGAGTTTAAAAAGCGTGAAGCCCAAAAGCTGAAAGAAAATGCTGATTTAGAGGCTGATTTAACTCAGGAAAGTCGGAAATATGCTGACCAAGCTATTATAAAAAATCGAACTGCACTTGTTAGTTCGTTTGAAGCTAGTTCCAGTGATTTGTATAAAAAGTTGAATAATGACTTGCAAGATTTTTCTTCACAGGTTCATGAAAATGAAGCTGGGGCTATTAGTAACCGACGTTTTGAACTTGACGCGCGTCAGCGCATTGAAGAATTTCAAAAGTATGTAGCTGATGTGCGGCAAAAATCTGATGACCTGGTATCGAAAAATCAGAAACAAGCTGACCGTATTGCTGAACTTGAAGCTGAAAAAGCCGATTGGTTACGTACTAAAATGAGTTTGGACAAGTCAAATAGCGGTGAAGGAGTTCTTAAAGATTCAATTGGTTTATTAACTGCTACGACATTAGCAAATTTACAAAAAGATGAAACATCTAATATATCTCAAGATACTAATTCAGTTCAAACGAGGGCAAAGCAGTTTCATGTGAAAAATTGGCAAAAGGTTAGTATGGGCGCTGTCTTATTATTGTTGATTGGTGGTGGTATTGGTGTTAAGTCTGCAATTGATACTAGTAACAAGCAACATCAAGTTGCCCTGACCAAAAACAAGAAACAATTAAACCTTCTTCAAAAAGCACAATCAGATATGAGTAAACAAGCTTCTAGTACTAAAGCAGAACTTGACGATACAAAAGCTAATTATGACAAAGCTCAATCAAAAGTATCTGATTTAACAGATGAGTTAAAAAAATCTAAGGAAAAACCGCCAGTTGTAACGTCAGATGAGAATAAGTTTACGGCATTGGATCAAAGTCTTGAGGCTGGTTCTACGGTTATCTATGAACGCAAATTCGCTGGCAAAGATTTGGTTACTGAATCGCGTACTTTGGCTGTAGGCAAGCTTTTTTTAGATACTGGTGCAACTACTTCAGCAAAAATGGTTGCGTATACGAATGAAGGTCACAACACTCAGTTGCTGAATCTCATAGACTCAAAAAAATAGAATGTTGAGGTGAGATTATGTTTTTTCAAAGCTCAAAACAAACAAGAATGGGAACACGAGGCATACGTATTAAATCTCGACGAAGGAGGCGCTTAATTCCAATTATTGTTGCCGTATTGTTGGTGATTTTTGCTGGAATATCAACTGTGTGGTCATTACATCCTGAGTACTTTCAAGGTCGGTTAAATCAAAGTATTGTAATGGCTGAAGCTAAACGTCATCCTTTTGTGAGTGAAGGAAAGGGTAAATATCTAACTAACGTTGATATGCCAACATGGGGAGAATTAGGTAAACTTCGCAAGGACGATTCTGGTTTACGGTTGCGCGCATATATAGCTGTTCCAAAATTACGAATTGAATTACCAATTTATCAGGGAACTACTAAGTACACCCTGGCAATGGGCGCTGGTACAATGAAAGGAAAGCACGATGGGATATTAAATGAAGCTGATGTTCTAGGTGCCTCTAACTATGCGCTTTCTGGACATAATATGGCTGATTACCTGACTTATTTTAGTCCATTTCAACGACATATTATGGGAACGTCCCTCGAGGGGTTCAATATATATGTAACAGATGGGAAGTATGTATATAAATATAAACATACGGCAAAATATATTGTTAATAATGATGGTGAAGCTAGTGAGTGGATTAAGAATACGAAAGCGACAGATATTAATCCAGTTATTACCCTGGTAACGTGCTTTGAACAGGCACCATACTGGACACACGCACGTAAACGAATTATTATCCGTGGTGACTTTTTGAAAAAGTATGATTTAAATAAGCAAAATGCAAAAAAGCTTTTTAACATTTCACCTGATTTGGTGAAATAAATAAGATGTGCTGCTGATAGAAAGAATATTATTGTATGGCAAAAGTATGCTAATTGTATTTTGATTAGCATACTTTTTGTTTGGAAATACTGTTAAAACAGGTGCACTTCGTAATATGAGAATATTTGATATTTGAAACAATAAAATTAATTAAGTGGTGGAAACATGTCAAATTCTCATATTACAAAAGAACTGCTTGAATATTTGAATGAGCAGGATTTTACGTATCAACAAATAGCCGATTTTTTAAATACTGAACGATCAAAAATTGGTGCACTAATGGTGACGTATGAAGTACATGGTGCGGATACTCTTTTTTCAAAGGTGGAATTGGAAAAATTTCATCGTATGGTTTTCTTGAATAGTTCAAGTCAAGCGATTGCTAAGGAGTTTGGACTTTCAACTTTTGTCATACGTCAACGTATTAAATCGTTAAAGTTGCGATCGAATGCTAAGCTTGATTCAGTAGTTTTCTCTAATCAGATTATGAAACGTATCACGGAGGGCGCTGGTATCAATAAAATAGCACTTGAATTAAACGTTTCAAATATGCGCGTGTTTAGATTTTTGATTAAGGAAAAGGTTATTCGTGACCACCCTTTAGTGATTACAGATGAGGATGCAGATTTTGAGTTACTACAAGAGGCAGTTGTACTTGAGCTAACTCGTAATAATTATTCATTCGTTGTCATTAGTGTTGATAAATTACGTGAGATGTTACGTGCCGATAGTAATGTAGGTGAGATGGCTGCCTATTTTAATACTAGTCAAGCACGTATTCGGGCAGTTATTCGAGCATATAAGTTGGGTTAGAATAATATGGAAAAAGTATTCCGTTTGGCTGGTAAAAGAAAGCGTTAGAGGAATTAAATCGAAGTATTGTAATTTGACTGCATTTTATAAGTATACGGAGTATAATATACTTATAGGGTGGTGTAAAATTATGAGAAAGAAAATTAGCAAAAATGGTACTTCAGCTACGATAACATTGTCTCCAGACGAATTACGCGTTTTAGGCGTGCAGATTGGGGATTCAGTTAGTTTAGTTGAAGAAGTGGACGGGTTACATATTTTAAAAGTGAGTCCTGCTGAAGATATGACCTGGGATGAAAAAATGAAAATACTGAAGGGGCTAAGTACAAAAAAATGACTATTACGCGTGGTGAGTTTCAAGACATCGTTGCAGAAACAAATATTTTAAAACCAGAATATGCTTTAAATACGCTTGTCCGTATGGCTCATCACTCAAGCGCAATTGAAGGAAATACGTTATCGCTGAGTGATACTATTTCTGTGCTTGTTGATGAAATGACTCCTAACGGATCGAAGTCTTTACGTGAGTTGTATGAAGTTGCTAATCACCGTGAGGCGATGGGAGATGTGTTGAATAAGATTGCTTCTGGTGAACCTATGGATTTGAATTTTATTAAATTAATTCAGTTTGATTTGGTAAATCATATTCGTGATGACGCTGGTGAGTTTAAGACGCAGCAAAATATCGTGTTGGGAGCGAATTTTATACCTGCCACTCCCGGTGAGACCCCATTTCGGTTAATGCAGTGGGTTGATAATTATAATTACCAGTTAGAAAATGTTAGTGATGAGTTTTTTCCAAGCGTAGTTGCTCAACAGCATATTGATTTTGAAAAAATTCATCCATTCCCCGATGGAAATGGGCGAACAGGTAGAATGTTATTACTTTACGCAACTTTGAAAAGACTTCAAAATCCTGTAATTATAGAAGTGAATCAAAGAAACGAATATATCAATTTATTGAAAAATGAAGATTCTGAAAATTTAGGCAAAATGATTGTTAACTCCGTTATTAATGAATCAATAATTAAATCTAGTTTTGATTTACCACAACAAGGTGTTAACAATACGTTGAATAATAATGAACATTTCAGTGGTACAAAAGCTAGCTCCAAAAAGCCTAAAAGGTAACAATAATTTATAGGTTGACTCATGAAAAATAGGTTTTTCTATTATACATTTCTGCACTACTGGCGCAGTCGATAGAATGAAAGCGGTGCAACTTGGTTGATTATACTCAAATTGATAAGTTAAAGGTACAAATGTATTCGTATCGTTCTTTAGATTCTGAACAAGCTAAGATTGTTTGGCAAAATTACCGGGTTGAGGAATCTCACGCCTCAACATGGCTTGAAGGAAACACACTAACTTTAAGTGAAACGAGAGTAGCTTTAGAACAAGGAATTACAATTTCGGAAAAACCAATCAAAGACTATTTAGAAGTTGTTAATTTTAGTCAAGCGTTAGATTATATGGCGGAGTTAGCTACTAATCCAGATGAAGTGTTTAATGAACAAATAATAAAAGATATTAATCGGTTGGTTTATAAATCGACAGAAAAGCCTGGTGAGACGGCTGGACAATATCGTGATGTGCCAGTTGTCGTCGGGTTTCATACACCGCCTGCACCAATCCTTGTGCCCGATTTAATGCGTAGCTTTGTCGAATGGGTTAATACAGATGGTCAAAAATTACATTCTGTTGAATTAGCTAGTGAGATACATCAGCGGTTTGTTACGATACATCCTTTTGTCAATGGTAATGGACGTACTGCTCGGCTGCTGATGAATTTTCAGTTAACTAAATCGGGGTATTTACCTATCTCGATTAAACCTGATGAAGCTTCGCGAAAATTGTACAACGACACCTTGTATATGACGCAAGCCACAGAAAATGCAAGTCATGAGCCAATGAATCAGTTGGTTGCTAACATCGTTGAGGATACATTACGTGAGCGCGTTGAACTGTTAAGTAGGTATGACGCTAATTTTGAAGTTAACCGTAAAGAACGTGAAGAACGTGAAAAACGATTAAGTAGATTTATTGGTAAAAAAAATTCCAAAAAGGATATGCACCGGTGAACCTTATTTTTAAAACAAAATAAGCAGTTTGGCTGATTATGCTCATCTGCAAGTAAGGAAAAAGTATGACAATTGTATTCTACTAGGAGTACGGTTGTCATACTTTTTTGTTTGTTTACTTATAATAATGTTGAAGCATCGCTTATACAACATGAGTATTTTTGGAATTCAAAAGTGGTGCATTCTGAACTATCAAAAATGGGCTACTGTTAGTTTAACAGTGACACAAACTAACAAGGGATTTGATTTAGATTAATATTCTAAAGTTGCTCGTTAAAACTATTTGTTATAGTATTTTGCTATACTAATATGCGTATAGTAGAAAGGCGATTATTGCACCTATGAACAAAAATTTAGATTTAGGAAAAAATATTAAGTACCTTCGTGAAAAGAGAGAATTAACACAAGAACAACTAGGAGACGAACTTGGTTATTCTGGTCAAACAATTTCCAATTGGGAAAACGTTGTTAAGGTTCCAAGAAGGAAAACACTAAAAAAATTAGCGCAATTCTTTCAAATTGAAGTTATTCAATTAACATCTAAGCAAATGTTTGAATCAGAACTACTCATGCCTTTAACAGAATCTCAGTTAGAAATTGCCAGAATGATTATTCCAAACAATACTCAAACTGAAATGCGATTAGACATTGCCAGAATGATTGATCCAAACGCTAGTCCTGAAGAATTAGAGCGTCTCAAGGCTGCGATTGTAACATTTCATGCTAAATATGGATGAATTCAGAGAAAAATATTACTATTTGCTGCAAATAATATGACAAAAATAAGCCGAATTTGAGTTTTTAGTCTACTTTTGGATAGTTGTTATCCATCTAAAAGTAAGTAAAAAGTATGACAATTGTATTCTACTAAGAGTGCGGTTGTCATACTTTTTTGTTTGTTCTTAAAGTTATCAACTAAAGGTACTTACTTGAATGTCGCTTGCAGGGAGCCACCCACTAGTGAGGATTTCAACACCAGTTCGATTAACTCCTGTATTGCCAGGTATTGTGGCGTAATAGTAAATAGCCGTGTGCCCATCTGGTGTAACAAAACGTGCTTTACCAGTAATGCTATAAATATAAACATTGCGCTTGGTAGTAATGTTACCAGGGGTTCCAATCTCAAAAGTATAGGCGCAATCTTTTATTTTTGTACCTTCTACAAGTTGGAAATTATTTGAAGAACCTACTTGGTTATAAAAATTTGATTTTGAACTAGAACCAGTAAAATCGTAATCTGTGCCTGCTCCATCGCTAACACCACCCATTCCGTACTGTACTGTTGAAAATGATTTCAGACGTGCTTGTGCTTGCGTATACCAATGACCAGTTTTGTTAATCACAGTTGTGTAAATTTTTGAAGAATTTACATAAAAAGGAGTCGCAGTTGATTGAACCGCATTTAAGTCAAGCGTAGGAATATTATTATCATGAAATGAAGCCCTGCGAATACCATTGAATAGCATTTTTCCGGTTTGCATACTTTCCATCTGTTTTTGAGTTAAGTGCATATATGGAATATCACCAAATTGATCAGGTGTAAGCAATTTGTTTGTAATTTTAATTTTTTCAGCATAGGGAACTTTGCTGTCATCAGCCAACAAAGCACTTAATTGGGGCGTTGCACCTGTTGGCTTTTTCCAGGCATTATATTTTCCATTGGAAAGTTTGTTTTTGGCAACATAGCCCAATGATTTTTTACCTTTCTTAATGAGGTAGTAAGTTGTCTTGAGTCCTTTTTTGTTCATTAAGACAACACGTTTCTTAGAAGATAGGGTTGTTTTGTTGAATTTCTTAACTTTATAGACTTTCTTTAAAGTCACATGTTTCTTGATATGCTTACCAGAAAACTTGTAGATATTTCCTGACGCATTTTTAACGTGATAGTATTTTTTCTTTTGCTTAGTTATTTTAACAACGTGTGTGTACCGTGTGGCAGCTTCTGAAGTAGATTGCGTAGTGGCTAACATGCCACCAAGCATTAAACTAGTTACTAGTGCCAACATGGTTAATTTTTTAATTGAGACTCTCATGATTTTTCTCCTTTACTGTATTAATTTAGATAGCTCGATTTTATGAGATTATGTGCACTCTTATCTCCATCTACATTTTACTTCTAATCCATTGGTATTACTGGATTAAGAGCTTACAGCTCAACGAGTAATATGGATAAATTCAGAGAAAAATATTACTATTTGCTGCAAATAATATGACAAAAATAAGTTTTATTTGAATTTTTCAGTCTACTTCTTGATTGTTGTTCTTCATCTAAAAATAAGAAAAAAGTATGACAACTGTATTTTCTGAATAATACAATTGTCATACTTTCTTATTTATTCCTAAAGTCATTAACTAAAGGTGCCTACTTCAATGTTTTTTGCTGGTAGCCAGCCACTAGTTTGTATATCTTTTCCTGTCCCATTAATCCCTGTATTTCCAGGAATTGTCACATAGTAATAAATTTCTGTATTTCCATCTGGCGTAACAAATCGTGCTTTACTTGTAATGCTATAAATATAAACGTCATGCCTAATAGTGAAATGACCTGGGGTACCTAGCTGGTCAGTGTAAACACAATCTTTAACCATTGCGCCTTCAACAAGTTGAAAGTTATTTGATGTACCAATTTGGTTATAGAATATAGCTTTTGAGATTGAGCCAGTGAAAATATAATCTGTACCTGATCCATTACCTATAAATATTCCATATTGAGTTGTTGAAAATGACTTTAAGCTTGCTTGTGCTTGGGTATACCAATGTCCAGTTGCTTTAACCGTAGTCGTGTAAATTTTTGAAGAATTTACATAAAAAGGTGTTGACGTTGATTGAGTCGCATTTAAGTCAAGTGTAGGAATATTATTATCATGAAATGAAGCTCGACGAATACCATTGAACAGCATTTTCCCGGTTTGCATACATTCCATCTGATTTTGAGTTAAGTGCATATATGGAATGTCACCAAATTTATCAGGTGTAAGCAATTTGTTGGTAATTTTAACTTTTTCAGCATAGGGAACTTTGCTGTCATCAGCCAACAAAGCACTTAATTGGGGCGTTGCACCTGTTGGCTTTTTCCAGGCATTATATTTTCCACTGGAAAGTTTGTTTTTGGCAACATAGCCCAATGATTTTTTACCTTTCTTAATGAGGTAGTAAGTTGTCTTGAGCCCTTTTTTGTTCATTAAGACAACACGTTTCTTAGAAGATAGGGTTGTTTTGTTGAATTTCTTAACTTTATAGACTTTCTTTAAAGTCACATGTTTCTTGATATGCTTACCAGAAAACTTGTAGATATTTCCTGACGCATTTTTAACGTGATAGTATTTTTTCTTTTGCTTAGTTATTTTAACAACGTGTGTGTACCGTGTGGCAGCTTCTGAAGTAGATTGCGTAGTGGCTAACATGCCACCAAGCATTAAACTAGTTACTAGTGCCAACATGGTTAATTTTTTTATTGAGACTCTCATGATTTTTCTCCTTTACTGTATTAATTTAAATAGCTCGATTTTATGAGATTATGCGTACTTTTATCTCCATCTATATTATACCGCTAACCCCTTGATATTACTGAGGTTAGAGCTTGTTTCTCAGCAAGAAATATGGATAAATACAGCAGGAAATATTACTTTTTGCTGAATAGAATCTGGTAAATGTGAGCCGTTTAGGGGTAGATTTGCTGTTTTTTTAATTTGTTTTTTGGTCGTTGATATATTGTTTTATTCATCTGAAAATCAGTAAAAAGTATGACAATAGTATTCAGTAAAGAATATTATTGTCATACTTTTTTTCCTTTTAATACTGTTAAACCTTTCGAATTTTCGCCTATGCGAATATATATATATACTCTGTTTTTTAGTTGTAAATCAGTTGTTGACGTTTGATATAAATAGTGTTTAGACACTAGAAAGAGAGATAGATGATATGAGTAAATTGAATAGAAAAGAGAAATGGATTAAGCGATTAAAAAGAATTGCTTTGGGAGTGGGCTTAATAGGGACAATCGGGTTAGCAGGGCTAAGTCCTGGTATTTCTCCTGATAATGTATTTGCCGGTAATATTGATTCTGATCAGTACATGCCCACTGGTACAACTGATTATGGTGGAGTTTCACTAGTTCCGAATGGTGGAACTATTGAGGTACCACTCAATATTCATAAGTTAATCAAAATTTCCAATTCTCATTTAACTGGGTTAAGTGTAAGCTCGTCTGGAAGTATTGCGACTCAATATAATCTTAAGCAAATGGTAAACGGTGATGACGCCGACGGTTATGGATTTTATTTTTCTAAGAGTGATGAACAGAATAATCCATCTTTATCAGCAACTCAACTCCCAACGATGATTTATTCAACGGATCAAATTGATTTAGATGGTAAACAAATAGATGTTGTAATTTCTATTACCTCGGCAACGTTTGATTCTCAAAGTAATTTTGTTGATGGTGGAATTATCTCCTTTCGTAAAAATTTATTAGGTGTTAACCAATCTGGTTTCTCAAGTGTTAGTTTTAGTTATAGTATGGTTACTCACGGAACGAATAATGCACCTAATCTTGATTCAACATCGGCAACTTATCTTGAATTAACTGATATTGATTCGAGTCAGGCAGTTAATTTTGGAGCTGGAACATCTGATAATGTAGTGATGATTACAAAAGACCCACGGACTTCAATGGATTATTATGGTCGTCAAATTGATGGTGTTAGTATCGGTAAAGACACTAGTGGACGTTATTGGTTTGTTGCTGGAAATAATATGGATTTAGATACTCGTCCTGTTGATAGTGTATTTGCGATGTTTAAACCTGGTAATTTCGCATTTAGTGGAACATGGTATAAACACTATGACACAATTGAACTAACAACAGGTGCTAATTCAGGTAATACTTATCCTTATACAAATTCGGTGGTTGCCGCTGGTCAACAAGATACTATTACAAATGCTGTAAGCCAAGGATATTCTGGACGTGAGTATCTTGGGTTCGGTTCGGTAGCCAATTACGATTTAGTTGTAGGAAATCCAGTTCCTGCACCAACAAAAACTGTTACTGATTCTGATGAAACAGCGGTACAAACGAATTCTTTACCGACAATTCGTGCTGCTCAGACATATGATGTTTCTGTTTCAATTCCTGATGATGTTTGGGATTTAGATAACTTCATATTACGCGATACTATTGATCCGATGTGGAATGTAACTGGCGCTCGTGTTGTTGCAAGTCATGCCGGTAATCCAGATGAAACAGGTTCTGATTTATTCGATGTTACTGATAGTTCAGGAACGGCAGGTAACAGGTTGTTTAATAACGCTACTATTACTAAGAATAGTAACGGTTCAACTTCAGTTTCAGCGTCTATTAATAGTTCAGTTACAAATGGCTCAATGGGTTCTGGTTTGATTTCTTTTCAAAATCGCGCTTACCACCTGTTAATTGATGTAACTCCTAACCCAGATTATGCATTAGCACATATGGGTGATAATGGTTGGATTTATCCTCATTCAAGCAATGACACGGTAAGTACGACTGGTGGAAATTATACTAGTGGTAACAACTTACAAATTTTTGACCAAGGTTCTATTTATATTAACTACTCCGGTGCTGCTGAGTCTGGTGAAGATTCAGATGATAATTCGGGTAATTTACGTACTCGATATACAGCAACTACTCGTACACGTATTCCATTGATTAATGTAACAGTTAACAAGACTGGGACTGTCTTTGGTAATGCAATGCCAAGTAGTTTTTATAGCGTGTTAGATGCCGTTTTCCAGTTATATCGTTCAAATTCTAGTACAACTGTTGGTAACACGTTTGCTACCGACGTAGGCGGTCATGCGACTAGTCAAAGAGTTCCAATGGACGCATATGATGTTAAAGAAATTTCTACTGCTCATGGTTTTATTTTAAATAGTGGTTGGGTGGGTAAAATTAGTTTAACTACGTCAAGTGATTCAAATAATAATATTTCAATTGACATGAAAAACGATGAACAATTTGGTAGTTTTAGTTTCCAAAAAACTGACCGCGATAAGAATGCAGTTAGCTCTGCGGGTGCTGGGTCATTAGATGGTGCGACATATACTTTGCGTCGTTTGTACGATGGTAAGACATGGACATTAACCACGCACGATGGTGGTAAGTTTAGTTCGAGTGATTTAGGTCTGTATGACGCTACTCACTTTGAAATTGCTGATTACTCATTGACTGAAACTAAAGCTTCTAAGGGCTACTTGGTTGATTCAACACCAGTTAACTTTAGCGTCACATATGCTGGTATGAATGCTAGTGTGGCTGTTAATGCAACCGCCCGTGATTCCGAATTGATTATTCGTAATGATATTACGATTCATAAAAATGCGGATGGTTCAACTACCGTGGTTGATGGTCAACAACCAATTCCGGGATACGATGATGATGAATACAATGATTCAATTCAACAACGGCTACAAGGAATTGAGTTTAAAGCTACTTTGACGGATGGAACAGGGTACAACAAGACTACTGGTACGGTTACTTCAAAAGCTGGTGATGGTAATGTTTGGTACTCAAGTTTATCTGATGTGAATGGTAATGCAGTATTCAAAGATTTACCATTTGGGCACTATACGATTTCAGAAGAAGCTACCAAACAAGATGGTTCTAAAAATATTCCTGATGGCTTTATGGCTATGAAACCATTCACTGTATATGTTTCTGAAGATAAAAAGAATGGGACTACTGATAGTGACGGTGCTTCTACTCGTGCAAATGGATATTCATTTGATGTAGACGATGACCGGCTTAAATGGCCAATTAAGGTAAATAAAGTCGATAGTCAAACTGGTAAAGTAATTCCGTTCGCTAATACTGAATTTAATATCTTAGATTTAAAATCAGGTAAGCTGCTGGAAATGAATGTTCCAAATAAAACTGATAAGACGACATCATTTAAAACTAATGAAGAAGGGTATTTCTATACGACTGAACCTTTGGATTATGGTGTCGATCGTTATCAATTGATTGAAGTTCATACCCCTTATGGTTATAACTTAGCTTCTGAACCAATGACAGTTTCAGTTGATAAGATTGATTACTCTGATGGTAAAGATTATATGGAATTTAACTTTGCCGATGACCCGCAACCTGGTCAACTTGATATTACTAAGGTGGTTAGGACAGCTACAGGAATTGGTGAACAAAAGAGTGATTTAGGTACGTTCATGGGTCTTGATTATTCAGAAGTTCCAGGAGTTGGCTATGACTTCATGTTACAAGCTCGTGACGATGTGATTACTCCTGATGGTACAACTCGTGTTAAAAAGGGACAGTATGTTTCTGTTGATGGTACTGGTGTAGATGATAAGTCTGATGGACTTGTTTTAACCTCTGGTGAAGATGGAAAAGTAAGTACTGGTACTATTCTATATATTGGTGATTACACATTAATCGAAACTAAAGCACCTTTAGGAGTTACAATTGCAGATCCTTGGGACTTCTCAGTCACTTATGGTGGTGAGACAGTTAAGGCAACCTACTATGAAACGACTGTTCATGACGATGTACAATTATTGAATATTGTAGGTCATAAAGCAGAACAAGTAATTAACGGTTACGATAAGGACGGTAAACCTGAAATTGCGGTGCAAGACGCTACAGACGGTCAGATTTTCGCCGTTCGTAATGCTGACGACTTCAGTTTGATGGGTGCTACTGTTAAAGCTGATACCACATTGGCTTTAGCTCAAGTAAATGGTGGTAAGTTTGAATTTGATACATTTTTACCTGCTGGAAAGTACTATGTTCAAGAAGTTGATTCTGGTTCAAAGCATGTATTGAATCCAAATAAGTACTTCTTTACTTACACACCTAAAAATAATGATAATACTCAAAGCTTCCAAATTTATGCAAATGGATTTAAGCAAGACAAGGGTTCTGAAACAGATGATGACGCAGCACCCGAAGCTGAAACGCCAACTGACGGTGAAGTAACTGCAAATGAAGTTGTTACGGATAATGATGACGCGGTTATTAAGCAAGATGAAATTACTGATGATTCTGTTTCAGATACTGATATTCTTAATAACTTGTTCTTAACTGATGTTCCATTCAACAAGTTAAATCAAGTTATTAATGATGATTTGTATACTGGTAGTGATAACTATATTGCTGGTGCTGGTGCGGTATTTGAACTTCGTGATTCAGCTTCTGGTAAAGTTATTCAAACGGTAACAACAGATAAAAATGGTAATGCTACGTGGAAGCAATTAGGTGTCGGTGAATACCTGATGAATGAAACAAAATCAAGTGATGTAACTCATGCAATTAATACAGATGTATATGCTATCAACGTTCAAAAGGGGGCTACTACAATTTCGGTAAACAGTAAGCAAGTAGGCTCGATTGACAATACTAATTTGTATAACGCTTATGTTACTGAACAACTACCGCCTGTTGAAGATACTGATACGACAGTTGACGATGAAGCAACTGATGATAATACGGCGGTTGATACAACTTCTACTTCAGCTGATACTGAAGATAGTTCAAAAGAAGTAGCAACTGTTAAAACTGTTGCTGAAGCTCAACCAACCGGTAGTGCATTCACAGTAAGTGATCCAATTACCGATTTACCTAAACCTGGAGTTGACAAGTATATCGACACTGTTGGTGAACATGTTAAGACCACGCAAGACGATGTTGATCAAAATGTAAACTTTGTGATTTCTGGTCAATTACCTTTACTTGATAATGCTAAGAATTTAACTGATGTGCATTTGAAAGACAACCTTGAAGAAGCTTACACTTTCGTTAAAGTTGATAAGGTTGTTGACGTTACTGATAACAATAAAGATGTAATAAGTCTTGGTAAAATCACTGCTCCAAAGGGCAAATTTGGCGGTACTGTTGATTGGGCTGCTAATGACTCAAGTCAATTTAATGGTCATATTTTGGCAATGCACTTAACTGTTACAGTTAATAGTCATGTATTCCAACATAAATATTTGGATAGTAAAACTGGTGATTATGTTGTACCAAATGTGGGTATTTTACACTTTAATGGTGGTGATTTAGATTCTAATGCTAATACAACTGCTAACGCACATGACCTTGTTACACCACCTGTTGATGTTCATGTTCGTATGCCTGGCATTGATAAGAGTATTGTTTCTGAAAATAACAAGTTAGTTAAGGATAAGGCAGTTCAACACACTGATGTAATTCAGTACATGGTTGACGCTTACTATCCGTTTGCTCATAACGGACTTTTCAATAATGTCACTATTTATGACAATGTAGTTGACGCTTTGATTCCGCAAGAGATTACTAAGGTTACATTGGTTGATGATAAAAACAATGAAACTGACGTAACCAAGCAATGGACACAAAGCATTGAAAAGAAAGTTGCCGGAACTGTTAAAGTAACTGCTAAGAAACCGACTGATTGGGCTGGTAAACATGTGCGCATGTACTTTACAGCCACACTTTCGGCTCATGCGACGGATTCTAAGTACTGGAATAAGAAAAAGAATGAGTACGTAATTCCTAATGTGGGTCATATGACTTACAACAATAAGGACGCTGATTCTAATGCAAACGCGACTACTAAGACACCTGGTACTGATTTGACTAGTGCAAAGGTAAATGTTCATTTGAAACAACCAAAAGCGTCAGTAGCTAAGTTCTGGGTTGACGCTCATGGACGTAAGAAAAAGAGTCTAAATGTTCGCTTGGGAGATAAATTGACTGCTTTGATTATTGGTCATGTTCCTAGTGTTAATGATTTGAAGAATGTTGAAATTAACGATCAATTTGAAGAAGCATTTACTCCAACGGGTGAAGTTAAAGTAGAAGTTGATGGTAAGAACGTTACCAAAGAATTTACCGCTAAAATTGAGAAGAAAGCTGGTGGCTTTGCTTCAGTGAAAGCCAAAGATTCTCAGAAGTGGGCTGGTAAGTCTATAGATGTATACTTCAATGTAACTTTGAATAAGAATTACATGCAGAAAAAGTATCGTGATAAGGATAAAAATGGTTACACGATTCCGAATGTAGGTCATTTATTATTCAACTCACAATCTTTAGATTCTAATGCAAAAGCTGACCATAATTTGACCTCAAATAAAATTGTTGTTCACGTTGATGGTGAACGGCTTGCTAACACTGGTTTCATTGCTTCAGGACGTTGGTTGTTTGTTCTTATGGCAATTGTGTTTACCGGTTTAGCAGCTTTAGCTGGCTACAAGGCATACAAGATTAAAAGATAGTAGTGAAAGTCACAAAAATTGCTCACATATTTATTATGTGAGTATACATATGCCCAAATTATTCAATGGTAAATCCATTGCGGTAATCCTTGAATCCCGTGGGAGAGTAAGGATAGTGTGGTATAATTGATATATTAAACAATAGGAGAATTTGAATGGCTAATAAACAAGATTTAATTAAAGATGTTGCTGGAGAAACTGGTTTAACGAAGAAAGACTCAGCAATTGTTGTTGACGCTGTATTGAATGGAATCATTGATTTTCTAGGGCAGGGACAAGGGCTACTGCTTGTCGGCTTTGGTAATTTTGAAGTTAAGGAGCGGGCTGCTCGTAAGGGTCGCAATCCACGAACCGGAGCTGAAATCGAGATTGCTGCTACAACAGTACCAGTATTTAAACCCGGTAAGATTTTAAAAGAAGCAGTAAAAAATTAATCGAATAAAATGAAGCTTGCCACAGTTGGGATTGTATTCTACTATGACAAGTTTTTTTTATAAATAAAAATTGATTGAGTGGGGGTACTTGAAATGCATTTGTTATTGTTTAATAATATAAATTGAAAACTTGTACTATGGAAGTTACAGGCTCGTTTATGTATCATTTGGGGGATTTTAATTTGAAAAAAATGAATATTATTTCGGCTTTTTGTCTTGTTATCATGCTACTGTTGAGTGTATTTGTACCAACGGTTGCTAGTGCTGATTCGGTAACACATAATAGTCAACCTAATAAGGTGGGGACTTTGACTTTTATCGTGGCTACAAAAAAAGGAAATGGTGATGGGACAAGCGTCACATACATGAAGAAGAAGGCAGTTCTCAAACAACTTGCAAAAATGGACAAATCTCATAATTGGTTACATTATGCTGACAACCCAATTGGTGATGGTTTACTTGGATATGCGGCAAAACTAATTACTAAATCAGGTCCTTGGGGTTTTATTGCTACGGCTACGGCATGGAGCATAAGTCAGATTGTCGATAGACAAAAAGATTGGTGGAAAGATTCAGCAATCTTGATTTTGCGTGGTAAAATTAAGGCTGTAAAGTGTGTTTATAAACCAAACATTTATGGTAATTATCCTGCTGCTTGGGTTACATGGTCTCGTGTTAAATAGTAAAATAATTTGGTTAGGAATTTGTTATGAAAAAATATCGGAGATTGATTTTAGTTCTTATACTCGCAATTGTTTTTGTCGTTAACAAAGAATATTTCTTTGGATCATTTCTGTATGCTGGCAAACTTGGCGCTTTTTTAACAAGTACTATTGGTAGTTTTATTGTCATGCTTGCTTTTACTGGTTTAGGTGTATTGTCATATCCCAAAAAAGATAAAAGAGATTAATAAAAGAGATTTACAGTGTTTTGTGGGTAAAAAATATGATAAAAGTATTCGTAACGGAATATTTTTATCATATTTTTTTTGCAGTAATACTCTTAAACCCGCGATATGAAAGGTCATAGTACGCTTAATGTTATTAAAAATATTAAACATGAAAGTGGGTGAGAAAGATGAACGGGTTGAGAGACGAACTTACTGAAAGACCTTCCAAAGTACCTGATTTTATAAAAATGAATAATCCAAAAGTGAGAATTAGTCTGTATATTGTCATGGCAGTGTTTTCTTTACTGTTTTCACTTTACTTGGTAACTGTCATAGTTCAATTAAGTCATTTGAATATTTTTAATTGGTTTATTCCAAAAAATGTATCGGGAGCTTTAAATTCAAGTACTAATTTTTCATTTAGTCACGTGTTCTCGTTGTTTGGTTTTGTGAATTTTAGTTTACTTGTTTCAAAACACGTAATAATTGTGGTGATGTTAGCTTTATTAATTGAGAGTGCAGCACTTGTTTTTACTCGAAAAACATTTACTGCAACCGGTGATATGAATTATAACGAGTATGGTAATTCAAGAACGGCAACTCCTGAAGAAGTAAAAGAACAATATGTAGAAATTGATGATATGGCTAGTTCGCTAAAATATCGTCCTGATGACACTTTTGCTGGTTATGGTGGTGTCCCTGTCATGCACGAGTTAGTGCATAATCGGTTGGGTGAGAAACTTGCTAAGTCAATGGGAGTAACTGATGATTTTAAAGGATTTGTTTTCCAAAATACTTTGAATTCTTCAAAGATTTTTAAATCAAAATCCCCTGCGCCAGGGAAATATTTTATTGATCAAGATACGGTTAATACAATTGTTATTGGTATTACACGGTCGGGTAAAGGTGAAATGTTTGTAAACATTCTTGTCGATATACTCTCAAGGGCGCAGAAACAAGCTTCTATCGTCGTTACTGACCCCAAGGGTGAATTATACCGAATGTCATATAAAACGCTTAGAATGCGCAATTACAACGTTCAGGTGTTGAATTTGCTTAATATGCCGTTTTCAATGTCTTACAATCCATTACAAGTGGCTATTGATTATGCCAGAAAAGGATACGTTGATGAAACTCAAGAAGCGGTTAATGCCGTAGCGACTTCAATCTATGAGAAACCTGGGGCTAGCAAAAGTGGAAATGACGCCTTTTGGATTAATTCCTCAAAGAATTTGTTAAGTGCTTTGATTTTGGCACTGATTGATATTGCTAGAAGAAAAGAAAAGGACTTAGGCTCATTCCCCGAAAAAAAGGATTTAGACGATTGCTGGAAGGATGTAACGCTATACAATGCATATAAAATGTTGACTGTTTTAGGTGAAGAAAAAGATACCCCTGAAGGAGCTGACGAAAGTAAGTCAAAGTTATCAATTTATTTTGAGAAGTTTCAAAAACTGCCAAAAGATGATTTTAGGTCTATGGCATATGATAATTTCCAACAATCGAACTTCGCCGGTGATGAAACGGCTGGTTCAATTTATTCTAGTGCATTGGAAGGCTTGCGTTTATTTTCTCAGACCGGTATTGCTCGATTGACTAGTAAGAATTCGATTGATTTTAAGGATTTGGGTTTTCCAAGACGTTTTTCAATTCATTTTCCTACCTCCAAAGATGGTATCTCTGTAAAAAATAAAAGCTGTGATGTTACTTTTTTCGATGATGAAGGTAATGAGGTTTCAAGTGGAAAACGGCTTGTTGACCAAGCAGGTTGGCTAACTTATGAAATTAAAGAGTTTTTACCAGACAATTTTACGGTTACAGTTATTTTTAAAAATCGTGTATCTACTGACTTAGTTTATAAATTTGAAGGGTCAAAAATTTATGAGATGGCGGGTTTCAGGAAAGCAAAATTAGATGAATTTTCAGATATTCCTGTGCTTGATTTTGTTGATTTAAATTTATCTAATCAATTGGATATGCCAATGGATAAACATCCTGACAGTTATGAAATAAGATATTCTGATAAACCAACAGCGTTGTTTTTGGTTATGCCTCCACAGAAAGCGGATTACAACATTCTTGGATCGTTCATTGTTGATCAGGCATTTAACCAGAACTATGAATTAGCATTAAACTCGGGCGGTAAATTGCATAATAGAATTCATTTTATTCTTGATGAATTTGGTAATTTACCACCGATAAATGCGATGGCAACAAAGGTATCAATTGGTTTAGGTCAAGGTATTCTGTTTAATATTATTATTCAGAATATGGAACAGTTGGAAACGGTCTACTCTAAAGAGAACAGTCAAACAATTATGTCAAATGCTGCTAATTTGTTTTATATTTTGACGCAATCGACTGCGACGGCTGAAATGATGGTGAAGTTAGCTGGTAAGCGGACTGTTACTGTCAAAAATAGAAGTGCAACGGCTGGACAATTACAGACGGTAAATGTTAGTGAAAGTCGAATTGGTCAAGATGTAATTGATGTTAATCAGTTTATGAATTTCAAAGTAGGTGAGATGTTTGTAAGTCGTTCTACGCACCGTCAAACGTTAAAACATAAAAATGTCCGTGCATACCCAATATATGACAAGGGAGAATATTCAATGCCGTCTCGTTGGATGTTTTTAAATGATTTTTTTGATGAAAATACCAGGGTGGCTGATATTCCGGTTGAATCATTGCACCGGGATTTAAATTTATGGGGTGTAACTGAAGATTTTGGTGCGCAATATGCAAAGCTGAATTTTGAGGTTGCAACTTCGACTACACTTGAACAACACGCTGGGAACCATACTAGAAGTAGTTCAGTTAATATTCCAATTTTGGGGAATAATGAGGCTGTCTCTAATCTCTTATCCGTTGAAGATGTACAACATACTAAATCGGATGAATTGTTGATAGATTTGAGTAAAATAAACGATTCCAGTTATCAAGCTCAAGTTAAACAATCAGTTTTAATGGTATTCCCTGAAGAAACTACGGGATTGATTTCAGATAAACCAATGATTGATACAAATGGAAATATATCTCCGTATTGGAGCAATTTTTTGTCAAAAATAAAAACTGAATCGCTAATGAAACACAATTTTAAAAGTGATGTTTTATACGGAAAATTTGTTGAGCAGCTAAAACAAAGGAAAATTTATCCAAAACAAGTTGAATAATTATATATCAGATTTTTTTCTAGGAAATATCGTACTGATAATTATGATTGGTGCGGTGCTTAGAACACGTAAAAGGAAATTAGGAACTATTAGTGACTGACCAGTTACTGCCTGGTAATGATAATAGAAAAGGAGCTTGCCGATGTTTCCATCGGTAAAGCTCCTTTTTGTGTTCAATTTATAATTCAGATTTAGCAGAATGGATTTGTTATGTTTAATTGTTCTTATATTCAAAGTTTCTGCAATAATTCTTCACGTATTTTGAGGTTAGTACTCTTAAAACTTGATATGCATAATTCTTGATAAGGTTAAGCTATCGCGGATATTACGGATAGGAGGTTTGTGTGTAATGAGTAGAAACTCAAAAGTGGATTTTGGTGTTCAACCAATTAGAAGCCAAACAAAATTATTTATGTTTTTTGTAATTGATGTTGTTGTATTTGGTTTATTAACAGGAATTGTTTTATTATTCGCAAATTATTTTCCTTCGACTACACCTATACGGCATGCTTTGTTTATTATTTTAGGTTTGTGCCTTAACTTATGGTTAGTATGGCAGCCTTCTAAAAACAAAGGAAAACGAAACTATCAAACTCTCGAATACTTGATTCCCGTAATTCGTAGAAAAAGTCGATTTTTTAGATCGTACTAAAACTAAAGGAGTTCAATATGAATTTACATCTTAGTCTAAGGCGTGCTCACATTAATGCGAACAAGCATGATAAAAGTTTCAATGTTGAAACTGCTGCGGTACCAAGAGATTTAAAGAGTCAAGAAATGTATGATTTTTTAAATTATAAAAATATTACTAATGATGATAACCATTTTTTGGTAATGAAAGATAATACCTATGCAGAAATTGTTAAGGTGCGCGGAAACGGTTTGTTTAATATTTCTGCTGATTCGATGTTTCAACTTGTTGATGATTTTACCGATTTTTTAATTAGTTATAAGCCTAGTCTCCAATTTTTCAATAGTTCTTTCCCAACGGATACTGGTATTCAGCAGGCTAAGAAAAATCGTTTAATTACTGCTCTACTTCGGTCTGCTAATGAAATTAGAACTTCCGAAGATAGGTTACTTTACAATTTTAGATTGCGTGGCGCTAAGGAAGAATTGTGGGCTTTACAACAGGCTGAAGGTGGTTTGCCTAATATGGAATACATTATGGTTCTGTTTGGGAAAACAGCTAAAGAACTTGCTGACAATATTGATTTTGCTCATTCAATTGCCGGTGAAACATTGCGTTTTGATGTTTTATCATATGACAAAAAAATTGATGTTTTATATCGTGTTAACAATATGAATACGAGGCTTAAATGATGATTACTAAAAGACAAAGGAAGCGATTAATTGATGACGGTGCTGATCCCGAACTGTTAGGGAGGGTTCAGCCCCAGGGAAATATAATTATTGAAGATGATTTTGTTAAGGCTGGTGATGGATTTTATAAAGTGCTTCAAGTTTTGGAGTATCCCGCCGATGGATTATCTCACTTTTGGGGCAATTCATTAGTTGATAACAAAAATACTATTACTCAAATTTCTATCGGTACAGAAGATCAGCAAGAAATGGCTAAGGAAACTAAAAAGTCTGTTGATGAACGGACATTGCGGGTAAATGAAGCAAAATCTTTAGTTGAACGAGATGAAGCTGAAATTAGTCGTGATGATAGTCGTCGTGCCTATCAAGATATTAAAGCAAATAATATTCCAGCCAAAAGAGTTTATATTCGTATGTTTGTTTATGATCGGTCTCTTGAAGAATTGAACAAGCAAGTTAGTCGAATTATTGATCGATTATCTAAGTTTAAAATTCAATCTTTACGAGGTGAACAACTCTACGAATTTGAATCTAATTTTATGGATACTATGAACCAGGTTGATTTACTTAACAAGAGAAAAGGTACACCAATCTTAGCTACTGATTTAGGTGGTATTTACTGGTTTAACTTTACTAACTGGAATGACCCTAATGGGTTTTATGCTGGTTTTACTCGTAAAAATGGTGCTGTTATTATTGATTTTTTACACCGCGATAACTTAGAACGTGATGGTCAAGTCAAGCGTACACGGTCGTTTATGGCGACTTTTGGTAATCCTCGTACAGGTAAGTCAACATTAGTGAAAAAATTCGTGAAGAATATGATAATTCGGAATCATTTTTTCCGCTGTTTTGATATTAAAAGTGAGTATCATACTTTAGCTGACGCTGCTGGTGGCACGATTCTTGATTTATCTGGTTCGCAAAATCGTGTGAACATGTTTGAAATTTTTCCGACTGCTGTTGTCTGGAATCGAACAACTAAAGAGTTTGAAGTCGATGAAATCTCTAGTTTTGCTAGCAATATTAATAAAATTAAGTCGATAGCTATCTTTCAGAATAAGTCGTTATCTGAGAACGATATAGTGCTCTTAGACAGAGTTTTAACCAACTTCTATATTAGAGAGAAGCTGTGGGCTAAAAATCCTAAGATGAACTTACAACACCGAATAACTGGGTTGCCACATGACCAATATCCAGTTCTTCACAATTTTGTGTCGTATATCAAAATGGTTGCGGAAACTTATGTTCAACGGAACAGACCTGGTGATGAGATTTCTTCAATAAGTCGGTTGACTAACACTTTTGAAATGATGTTATCAAAAGAGCCGGATTTATTTGACGGTGCTACTACAATTCGCGATTTATCAGATACGAAGTTTGTTGTTTTTGATATTAATAACTTGAAATCTCATGGGATTGCTACTTTTAATTCGCAAGTTTATTCAGCGTTGTTCTTAACCACTGCTGAAATTGTTAATAACGGTCAAAAATGGCGTCAATTAATACGTGAAAACAAAGCCACGATTGAAGATGTTGAATGGTATTACATCAACGTTGAAGAATCACAACGTATTTTGAATCGTGATTTTATTGAAGGCGTTGAGACTTTTGCGGATTTGATGGAAATTATGGCGCAAAACTTTGCTTCGTTAAGTATTCAAGCACCGACGATGAAGGACATGATTCCGGAGGGCATGATGACTAGTTTTGATCCAGTTGATAAACGGTATATGAATGCTATTTCTAAAATCATGGGAATGATGCAGTATGTGAACTTGTTTCAGTTGCCTGCTGATGATATGGATCGATTGACGCATATGTTCCGTAAGACAGTGACGATTGATCAACTTGAGGTTGTGAGTGATTACAATCGCGGCGATGTGTTAACCATTATTCAGGGAGATAGAAATATTGAGTGGCATGTTCAATTGCTTGAAGGAGAAGATGAATTATTCGATGGGGGTATTTAACGTGATGAAAAAGAATAAGTTGACTCCTTCGATTTTCAACTTGAGCGGACGATATGACGTTTTGAAGTCGGAAACTGCTACTAAGATGGAACAATCAAAAAAAGAGCTTTCTGAAATTATTAATAAACGAGAGGCAACTGGTGAAGAAAGTACTAAGGTATCGCGAAATTTTGTGTTGTTAATATTACTTTTCGGTGTATTAGCACTGGCAGCCTTACTGCTAGCATTTATGTAAAGGAAAGGTGGAATTATATGTTTTATCCTAATTTTGAATTAAACGGTGATGGTTTTATGCTCATTGGTGTTGTCACTTTTATTATAATCCGTGAGGATGTTGAGCCAAATTTGAAAACAGCTGTCGTTCAAGTCGGTGGTGAAACTGATGATATTATTTCTCAACAGGTTTCAATGCCTTTAGATTTGTATGAACTGAAAACTAAAGAACTTGGTTCGTTTAAAGATCAAGTTATGCAATTTAACGGAGTGCTTAATGATAAAAATGAGTTGCTTGTCCTGGGGGTTGAAGCTTTAAAAATAGAATAGGCGGTGTTTATATTGATAAATTTGATCAAAAAACATATTTTCATGTCAATATTTTCAGGTAGCACTATCCTCGTTATTTTGGGTGTTTTCTTAGTATTCATAGTAATTATGGGGCTGTCAGCCTCTAATGAAGATGATGGTAGTGACTGTGATGATTCTTCTACCTCTCAAAGTATAGTTTTACCTTCAGACGCTGATCAAGAAAAGACAGCCAAAGCTATATATGATTACTTAACCACTAATGATGGGTTTACTTCTGCTGGTGCTGCTGGTGCGATTGCAAATGCTCAACGTGAAAGTTCGTTTTCTTTGACTAGCATTAATACTTCCGGCGGTGTGGGGGGTCTTTTTCAATGGTCGTTTGGTGGTTCTCCAAATGGTAATCGAATGGTTGGCGGTGGTTTTATGAATCCAGATGACCAGTCAACTTGGACATTTGATAATGAAATGAAGTTGATGAGTTGGGAATTTAAAAATGAAAGTCATGGTCAAGCGACACTGACTAAAGTTGCTCCACAAACAGATCCCGAACAAGCTGCGTTGGATTGGTCTCAGTATTATGAAGGTGTTTTGTTGAATGATCCGCAGACAAAACCTGATGAAATTAAAAACAGTGCTACCGCGTGGTATGTAAAGTTGGGTGGTTCAGATCCCATCACTGAAAGCACAGTGAATACAGCAACGTCTCCAGCTCCTGACGGTTCTGATGAGGATTCAAGTTCTGATGGTTGCTATGTTGATGGTGATTCGGCAGATGGTGGCGGAGATGTTGTAACTTTAGCAAAGGAATTAGCTAGTAATACTCCACCATACAGTTATGTGTTAGGCGGTAATCCTGAAAATCTCAAGACTTCAGGCACAGATTGCTCTGGTTTTACCAGTTACGTGTGGAAACATGCTGCAAACGTTGTTTTGCCGCGCACCGCCCAACAGCAAGCTGACGCGTATGGAAAACTTGATAGAGATGACCTACAGCCAGGCGATTTGGTTTTCTATCACAATGGTTTTGGTAGCGAGTATATCGATCACGTAGCATTGTATATTGGTGATGGAAAAATAGCGCAAGAAGCCGATGAAAAAACAGGTTGTATCATTTCATCAATTGATGGTGGAGGACATTTTGAGTTTGGTGGACGAGTAAAGAAAGATAGTGGTGATAATGCGTAAAAATGTGTGGATTATCATAGTGTTTATATTTTGTCTCGTACTATCCTTTTCAATTTTTAAAAATGTTGAAAAAGATAATGCAAATAGTGAATTAAATGGAAAAATTAGTAAATTATCTTTCAATAATCAAATATTGAAAGACAAACTACAAATTGCCCTAAATAATAACGATGAGAGCCAGTCTACGGCTGCTATGACTAATTGTACTAAAAAGGTTTTAAAGGGCATGTTGACCTTCTCTAAGGATACTAGAGTGGATAATTTTAAGGCAATTGAGTATTTAGTCTCGTCAAATGTTTATTCGCAATTTAAACCTATATCAATTGACGGTACTATGCCAGATATTTCTAGTGATTTAAAAACAATTGATATTTATCCCGCGACTCAGCAGGGTATGGTTATGAATGTGTATGTACAAGTTACTGTGTATTCATCAGTTGGGACTTCAGAGCCTAAACCGGCGAAGCGATTGTATCAGATACACTATAATGTTCGTCAAAATAAGATTGTAATGTTGAAGTATGTAACAGATGTTGAATGGCAAGATAATTAAAAATATTGGAGGTGGGTATATGCCTGGTAAAAATAAAACAGTAGACGATTTTGATCGTGAAATCGAGAAACATAAGTCCGAAATTCGCAAATTAAATAAACAAAAGGAAGCATTATTAAATAAACAAGCTTTAGAGCTTGGTAAGAAATTTTTAAGTGTAGTACCTGGTGGGTTGAGTCCTGAAGATGCTTTTAGTTTGGTGGAAGGTACACTTTCATCAATGAATGAAAGTATGGAAACAAATACAGATTTAGCTGAAAACGGTCAAGAATGATTTTCATTTGGCACATACAATTATGATATTCAGCAAACGTTTTCAGTTCGCTATGTTAAACATATTGTTGTACGCAATTCGTACAGTATCGTTTCGGAGTAAAAAATGTGTGGTCGAAAAGTAATACAGCATTACTGTAAAAAAAGTAGTACCGCATTATTGGAAAAAAGTAATACTGTATCATTGTAAAAAAAGATAACCTCTGCTAAACTAATAGCAGAAGTTATCTTTAAAAAATGTTTGTTAGCGCTTAGTCTTTGGATGGGGTAAGCGCTTTTTTTGCGTCCTTAATTAATAAGCGCGCTTGCTTAAATGTTACTCTTATCAAAAATACAATAACAAATAACATCAAGATAATTAACGCTGCATATATAAGGCTCATAAGCAAACTCCTTTCCCAACTAGGCGGATCAAGTGACCGCCACGCTTCTAACAAACTTTGAAATAAAGCTGTCATTGGTGCGTCCTCCTTTCGTTAGTAATTAGGAGAACTATGACAGTAGGTTAAACCATTTTCATAGTTCAACCATAAGGTAATAATACATGATTTTAAGTATTTTAGAAACACAAAAAGCCAAACATTTAAACATGTTTGGCTTTTTTGCCGTGACGCTATGCTAAACTTATTAATTTTTTTCGTTTTTAGCTAATTCTTCTCTGGCTAATTCTTCAACGAGAAATTCAATAAAGGGAGACCGCTTCATGCCACGTTTGGCTGCCATTTCATCAATAACATTCATTACGGATGGACGTGCATTGAATGTATACTTTTTGCGTTCTTCAAAAATACGTTCTTGAGGTAAGCGCAATTCTAATGAGTTGGCTTCAACACCAAATTTTGACTCATGAAGGGGGACATTTTGCATTTGTTTTGCTTTCTTGTATGGTGCTAATTGTTCTTCTGGTGATTTCATTTTCTATTCCTCATTTTTCATATTAATTTGTCTATTCAGCAGCGTCAAGAACTTCAATCATTTTGTTATAAGCAATATCAGTTTCTTCCATCAATTTTTTATTTCTCTTTTTTAAACTAGGGTACATGTTCTTAAACTGTTCATTCGCACTAACATTGAATTTTTTTGAATTTTCAATGAGCGCGAATTTGGGAATAATCGTTAGGAGTACATCTTTCTGTGTTTCAGCATACTCTTGTGTTCCCGTTTTTGAAAAATCAAATGCAGAACCAATATGATATAGTTTCCCGTTGATTGTACTTTCAAATTGTTTAGTATCTAGATTTATTTCAATCTTATTTTCTTTTAATAAATCAAATTGAGCTTCGTACTCTAATCTATCTTGTGCTCCGATTTTGTCTCCTGTTATAAAATCAAAAATCACATCTGAAGTCATGGTTATTATTTTATTTAACGTCGTATCATTTGGGTGAGTATCAAAGAAGATATAGTCGAAGTCGAACCAATTGTATTCTTCAGTGGGTGTATATATCCAGTTAAGTAATTTTTTCTCCCATCCTGGCATTCCATTTAGGTGTTTATTTAATAATTCTCCGTTATTAACTGATCCAGGAATGATGAAGATATTTTTCTTTGGATTTTCTACTCTGACTGGTTTGTTATAAAAAATATCATTTGTCGTACCATGAACTTCTGTTGCTAGCCCAAATCGTTTTGATAGTCCACGATTTTCGTCTAAGTCTAGTATTAGAACTTTTTTGTTTTGTAATGCTAATTTACCTGCCAAATTAAAAGCAGTTGTGGTCTTACCCGAACCTCCTTTACTTGAAACAAACATTCCTGTTTTCATTTTTCTTCTCCTGTATTTTCATATGTTTATATGTCGAATAGCTGAAAAAATTAATATTCTCGGCGGTTTAAAGTAAGTTAATTGTATGACTATTTTCATATTTCAGGGAAATTAATTTTTTAAAGTATTTTCCGAAAAAAAGATTAAGAAAGTTTAAAGGAATTTGTTGAATTGCACCGAAATAGGCATATACTAACTTTCTGTTGTTTTAATTGGTTATCACAAGTGGAGGGTGTGAATTATATGTGTTATACAAAGTTTTTGGATTATTTAAAAATTATGGGGTATTCACCACTTACCATTACTTCATATGGTTTTGATTTAAAGGAATTTGACCGTTTTATTGAGCATAAAGATTATATTGACCGTGTAGGAATTCGCGAGTATTTAACGTTTTTGTATGACAAGGGATTGGCTAGTAGTACTATCCATCGTAAGGTTGCAGCAATTAAAGCGTTTTTAAAATTTGCTGAAAGTGCTCGTTCTGATGATGTTTTTGATGTTTTAGTAGGTATAAAAGTACACGCTAAATATCATTTGCCTAAAGTTATATATCAAGTTGACTTGGATCGAATTTTTGATTACTTGCCAACACAAGAGACTTTTAAAAATGGTTTGAGAGATGAGGCTTTGATTGAAGTATTGTATGGCACGGGTATTCGTGTTGGTGAGCTTGTAAGTATGAAAATATCGAATGTTGACTACGCAAACCATCGCCTAAAAGTAATGGGCAAAGGCTCTAAAGAACGATATGTTCCACTAGGTCGTAAGGCTGAATTTGCATTAAAAAGATATTGTTTTGAGGAACGGAATGAAAAAATACCAGCATTTAGCGATTACGTATTTCTTAATAGTTACGGTAGACGGTTAAGTTCGCAGCGTGCTGAGTTCATCGTAGCAGACATATGTGAAAAAGCTGGCGTGTCTAAACGTGTTTATCCTCACATGTTTAGACACACGATGGCTACTAATTTGTTAGATAATGGCGCTGATTTGATAAGTATTAAGCAAATTTTGGGTCATTCTAGTGTATCAACGACTATGATTTATACACATGTTTCATCAAAATCGTTGTTAGATTCATATCATAAATTCTTCACTAGGTAAAACTTTTTGCGCTTTTTAAAAACTTGGATAAATATACGAGAAGTTGCATTTTATGATTTAATTGTGAATGGTGTTCACAATTAAATCATTTGCACAATAATACACATGTGCTATTATTATCTCAGGATTCAATTCAAGTATTGTTTATGACTTTTAACTATTGGTTATTATTGGTTATCATTGGTTATTATTGGCTGTTCTTGACTATTGGCTATTCTTGACTATTGACTGTTCTTGACTATTGACTGTTCTTGACTATTGGCTATTGGCTGTTCATAAATTAATATAAATAAACAACTGACATTAGGTTGCATTGTGCGTAACGAGTTTACGGCTCAATCCATACACCTAGTTTACATAATATATATTATTCAAAGATGTGGAAAGCGAAACATAAAAGTAAGGAACTATCCGTGTTCTTCACCTTTGCGCTAATTGTGTCCGTATTGCAAGCACTACTGATGTGCTGCCTTCCTAATCAGTTATTAAATATATCAATCTGTGGTGAAATTAGATCCGTAGTTACTTTTACGTGTACTCGCTCTGATAATAAATTTAGAGAATCTATACTATATCCTTAGTCAGCTTTTGATGATGCTGATCTAAACTAGCGGCATTGTTATTTTAACTATTAACACTTTAATCTAAAATGCGCATTAACTGTAAGCATTGCTCGGTAGCTCTGTTGTAGCATTCGTACTGACATTTCAGCGTGAACGCCTAAACAACGGCACTTTGTGGCTCAGAAATACAAAAACAGCAACTACTAGACCTCAGTAGTTGCTGTTTTTTTGAAACATAATTGGTACTTTTTAAATATTATAGTGTTGGAAACAAAAAGTGAATTGCAACCAAGCCTAGTACTAACATTAGTGTGATTGCAACAACTTCACGCCATTGCAACAATACGCTGCCTTGGCGGCGAGCGATAAGCACACTAATGATTTCCAATAAAATTACGGGGGCAATTATTCTTAATAACATCAAATCCCTAATACTCCAATAAATGTGGTTTATTGAGTATAGCATGATTTTGCGCAAATCAAACATTACACTTATGTTAAAACTAAGTTAAGTCTATTGCGGAAAATTGGCCGTTAAGCGAAAGCTGCTTTTATTTGGTTAACCCGTAATTTTAAATCAGCTTCATTAGCCTGGGTTAAAGCCGATATCATTGCGACACCGGCAATCCCTGTTGCGGCAATCTTGGCGACGTCTGGTACATTAATCCCGCCAATAGCGACAATTGGTACATTAATCCCGCCAATAGCGACAATTGGTAAGTCAGTCTGATCTTGTAAGGCTAATAAGCCGGGAATCCCAATTGCGGGATCAGCATCGAGCTTGGTTTTAGTTGCATTGACTGGACCGCTGCCTAGATAATTAACACCAGTTAAATCGCCAGAATTTGCGAGCTGGGCGGGTGTGCTGACGGATAAGCCAACGAACATACCCTGTTGCTTTGCCCGGCGGACCACCTGCTGAATTTGCGTGTCAGATTGACCAACATGGATGCCATCAGCACCGATCGCAATTGCCAATTCTAAATCATCGTCAATGACTAGTGGGACGTGATATTGGCGCGTTAAGCTGCGCAGTTGCTGGGCAAGCGCCAGTTTTTCACCACGGGTTCGTTTGATTGGTCCCTTTTCGCGATACTGAAACATTGTGATACCGGCCTTTAGCGCCCGTTCGACGTAAGTGATTAAATCCTCACCAAGGGACATATTACTCGAACCTGCGACTAAATACACTTGTAACATCTGTGGTTCAAATTCAATCATCTTGCACCTCAATCCAGTGGTTTAACGGGCCGTGTCCATGCCCGACAATAATTTCAGTACTAATTGTCGCTACTAAATATGCTTTGGCGAGCTGGATTGCTACTGGTAGTGATTTACCGAGCGCAAGTTGACTTGCGATTGCGGCGGCAAATGTATCACCAGTTCCATGCGTGCGCTTAGTAGTAAACTTGCGGTCAGTCAACGTTAAGAACGTGCCATCGGCCATTAATACTACGTCAGTCAATTCAGCTTGTAGTAAGTGCCCGCCTTTGATGAGGACATTCTGCGCACCTTGTTTTTGTAACTTGTACGCGGCTTGCTGCATATCGGCGACACTATTAATTTGCATTTGCGTTAATACTTCGGCTTCGGGAATGTTCGGTGTGACCAGCGTTGCTAGCGGTAATAACTGGTCACGGACAGCTTCAATTGCGTCATCGGCAAGCAACTTTGCGCCCCCTTTGGCAACCATCACTGGATCAACAACAATCGGGCCAAAATTATATTTGCGCAATTCTTGGGCTACTAACCGCACATGGGACGCATCGCCCAACATACCAGTTTTAACCGCTTTAATCGCTAAATCATCTGCAATACTTGCAAATTGCTGGCTCACAAACGCTAGTGGCATTAACTCAACACCTTGCACGCCATATGTGTTTTGTGCGGTGACTGCAACTACAACCGTTGCTGGGTACACATGATGGGCAAATGCCGTCGCAACGTCTGCATTGATACCTGCACCCCCGCTTGAATCAATCCCAGCGACGGTCAAAATTTGCGGAAATTGTTGTTCGTTCATTTAACTAGCTCCCAATCACCAAATGCCTGTAATTTGCTTGGGGTCAATTGGTATAATTCATCGAGTAAATTAACGGCAAATGTGCCAGGTTTATTAGGGGCCGTCTGTGCGGCTAATTGGCCGGCAACACCCATTGCAAGGACTGCGGTAGCAACTGCATCAACATGGTTTTCGTGAGGTAAAACAAAGGCACCAATCAGCGAAGACAACATATCTCCTGACCCGACGTTTGTAGCTAATAACGGCGTGTTGTTATTGATGACATATGTCGTTTCACCATCAGTCACGACGTCTCGGGCCCCAGTTAGTGCGATAATGGCGCCGGTCTTGTGGGCAGCGGTTTTGGCAACTGTGACGACATCTATTTCACCAACCGCATCAATACCACGCGATTCAGCTGTGATATTAGCAAAATACGCAATTTCACTCGCGTTACCACGAATAATATCAATTTTGATTTTGCCGCGCAGTTCTTCGACTAATTTGCTGCGAAATGGGATATTTACGGCCACGGGATCAATGATTACTGGTCGTTGTAAACGGTTTGCTGCCGTACCTAAGGCAACTAATTCGGGCATATCATAAGCTGAGCCTTTGCCGGTACCGAGATTCAATGTGACGGCGTTGGCGATTGTGACCATGTCATCGGCTTCTAACGGTTCGAGGCTCATAATTGGTGAACCGCCAATCACATTCACGGCATTGGCAACAATTTGGGGTGTTACAAAGTTGGCAAAAGTCACAACCACCGGATTGGCTGCCCGCACGTTGTTCAAGATTTCGTAATTTAACATATTAGATGGCCTCCGCTTGCTGATAGATTGTATTTTCAAAAGTCCAAGTTTCTTGGTGGTAGACGGCATCCCAGAAGCGCCATTCGTATTCACAGCTTTGTAAAAATACCGTTTGGATTGTTTGGCGTTGTGCGGTAGTTAAGGATGCGGCGTGAAAATCGAGAATGCTGAATAATTCATCAGCTAATTCAGTCGTTAAGATTTCGGGATAGTCGCCGGCATAGACATGGAGCCATTTTTGTAATGCGGTTTCTTCGCCAACTTGTGGCGCTAACGTCTCACCAAAGACCCGATACGTCCATGCACACGGAATCAAAGCCGCGACTAGTGTGAGATAGTCATGCTGACCTGCCAATGCCAAATGGTTAAGATAGGCGGTGGTCGTGGGATTGGCTTTTCCAAGATCCAACTCATCTAAACTAGTGCCAGCAGCTGATAGTAACCAGTTGTGGGCCACACTCTCGCCAGTTGTCACCGCAACTAAGGGCGCAAAAATTGCTTGTTCGGCAATGTTGTCAGTCATCGTAAATGCCTGCGCGAAGCCTTTATCGTATTCGCTCAAATAATGTTCATCTTGTTGGACGTACGCAATTAAGCGGGCTGGTGAAATCGTACCAGCCACAACGTCTTGCAAAAATGGATGCGCTAAAATTGCATCGATAATCGGGTTAGCAGCTTCAATCAGTGAATCAGAAAATTTCATCGTGGTCTCCTATCTATTATGAAACAAGCGCAATTACATTTTGTAAATTGCCATAAAAAAAGATGCTAACCCGCGTATGAGTTAGCATCAAATAAGAGTTACTTTGATTAACCACTTTCCTACGCGAGTTTTAACTCAACAGGTTCAAGGGTCCCGGCCTAGCCGATCTCAGTGACGCATCGTCACACCCCTAGTGAAATATTTGTATATGAGCATAGAATAGCACGTCGCAAACTAATTGACAACTATCAATTTTGTGTCGTGTTTGGTATTTGCGTGTGGGACCACTACGTGTCTGGAAATTACTTGGCGCACCACGCTGGAAGCAAGACAATCCAGCCTGCAAGGCTAATCTAATCGCGTTAGGATTAGATTCAGTATTTTGTGCAACAAAATGCTGGGATGTTTTGCGTTGCCGGTTCGCAGGCATAAGCATAGGCTATCCCCAGTCGCGGTGTAAAGGCTACGCCCGCCAAGCAATTAGCCACGAATAATGCTCAAACTAGCAAAAAACAGTCCTAAACAAATCAGTTATCGCGGATTTTGTGATGTGCTCATATAAGTACTTT